>CALLRY010000204.1:0-2112 GCA_938014285.1 uncultured Collinsella sp.
CGTATCGAGCTCGACCACCGCACCGAGTTTGCCAAGCAGATCAAGCACCACGGCGCTCTGCTCATCACTAAGCGTGGAAGCCTTCTCGCAAGCGATGACGCCCTCGCCCACCGAAACCGGTGTGTTGGGCACCGTCGAGATATGCGCGACGCCCGGCAGGACCTGCTCCCACTTGGCACTGTCCCAGGTCCAGGCAACCGACAGAACGACCTTTTTGGCAAGAGCATCCTTGAGCGGGGCGAATACCTTCTCGATCATGTACGGTTTGACCGCAGCGACCACGATATCGGATGCGGAGACAACCTCGGCGGCATCGTGGCAGGCGACCATGCCGCGCGCCTCGCAGCGCTCAACCAGTGCGTCGTAGCGACCCGCGCAGGCGCACATGTCGCTCGCAGCTACACCGGCAGCGATCCAGCCATCGGCCATAGCGCTCGCCATATTGCCAAAACCGACAAATCCAATCTTCATATCTCATAGTCCTTTCAGACACATTCCTCAAAACGAAAGGTATTGTCCCACGCCATTGTTTCGTATTGCCGACCTATTTGTGATACGGCTCGCCACGGCTGATCTTGCAGGCACGGTAAATCTGCTCTAGCAGCACCACACGCGCCAGGTTATGCGGCAAGGTAATGCGTCCAAAGCTGAGCATCTCGTCGGCGCGGGCGCGCACCTCATCACTCACGCCGTCCGAACCGCCGATTACAAAGGCAATGTCGCTGCTGCCTCGCAGCATAAGATCGTCGAGCCGCGCCGAGAGCTCCTCACTCGAACGCTCCTTGCCCTCGATAGCCAGCAGGATCACATGCGCCCGAGACGGCAATGCAGCAAGAATTGCCGCCCCCTCCTTGTCGCGCGCGGCATCCACGCCGCCCGCCTTAGCCGGGTCGATATCGGCCACCTCGCGGATATCCACCTTGGCATAGGCACCTAAGCGCTTGGTGTACTCAGCGCACGCGTCCTTCCAAAAGCGCTCCTTGAGTTTACCGACGCAAACGACGGTGTATTTCACGCGCGCCTACTCCTTCGAACCGTTTTGAACTTTGCCGGCGGTCAGCATCTGCTCGAACATCGAGGCCGACTGCGAGAAATCGCTCGGCAGTACGACCGTCGAAGTTTTACCCGTGCGAGCGAACTCCGTCATCATCTCGGACCACTGCGTAAACATGAACAGCTGGTTGGCCTCGTCGTTGCCGACGCCCGTCTCCTGGATGATCTCGAGTGAATCTTTGATGCCCAGCGCGATGGCCTTGCGCTGGTTGGCGATGCCCTCGCCCGCCTTTTCCATAGCCTCGGCCTCGGCGGTCGCCTCGGTGACGCGCTTGATACGGTCTGCCTCGGCGAGCTCCTGTGCCGCAGCGCGCTTGCGCTGGGCGGCGTTGATGTCGTTCATGGAGTTCTCGACCTCGGTCGGCAGTGCGATTTTGGTGATGAGCGTCGACACGAGGGTGAAGCCGTAGGCGGCCATCTGCTCGGAAACGGTAGCGTTGACATCCTTGGCGATGTCATCCTTCTTGGCAAAGACCTCATCGAGTGTGTAGACGGGGATCGAAGAGCGCAGGGCGTCGGTGATGAAGTCACGCATCTGGTCGACGGGCTCCTGCAGCATGTAGTAGCTCTTGTAGATACCCGAATCTGCCGGGCCGGCGCCCATGTCATAGCTCACGTGGTACTGAGCAGAGACCTCAAGGCCGATGGTCACGTTGTCCTGGGTCTTAACGTCGATGCCAAAACCGTTTTTCATGGTGCGCAGACTCACCGTGGCGGCCTTGCGGTCGATCACGGGCACCTTCATGTGGAAGCCCGCGTTGACGATGCGGTTAAACTTGCCCAGACGCTCGATGATCACGGCATGCTGTTGTTCAACGACATAGCAGGCGTTGGGAAGCAGTAACAACAAAATGATGATGGGAATCAAAAGGCTGGTAAGGGCGGCGATGATACCGGACAACAGCATGGTCTCTCCTCTGATAGGCATACGTTGGCACTAGGATACCCGCACAAGGAGATCGTACATAACAAAAAAGCTCCCATTGCTGGGAGCTCTTTCATTCAATGGTGCGGGCGAAAGGACGTCCGCGTATCCGCTTCGCGGATCCGCACCGGCTT
>CALLRY010000205.1:0-4886 GCA_938014285.1 uncultured Collinsella sp.
TGGAGAGCGCGGGGTCGATCTGCATGATGCCGCGCTTGACCCAGCCGCGCAGGTCGTCGCCGGTGGTGGCGATGGGGTCGCAGTGCAGCGTGATGTCGATGCCCATCTGATGCTTGATGTCGTGTTCGATGGTGTCCAGGATCTCGTGATGTTCAAACGCATCACCCTCGCCGGGCATTTCCACGTGTGCGCTGGCAAACTGACGGCCGGGGCCGTAGTCGTGCACCATCAGGTCGTGCGTGCCTAGGACCTGCGGATACGACATGATCTTGTCGCGGATTGCCTGGACGAGCTTGGGGTCGGGCGCTTGTCCCAACAGCGGGCTGATGGCGTCGCGCACCAGGCCCATGCCGCTGATGCAGATAAAGATGCCCACGCCCAGGCCTGCCCAGCCGTCGAGGTCAAAGCCTGTCGTTTGCGAAATAAGCGCTGCGGCCAGGACCGAGGCCGAGGCAATGACGTCGTTTTTGGAATCCTGCGCCGTGGCGATGAGCGTCTCGGAATCGATACGGTTGCCCAGCGTGCGGTTGAATGCCGCCATCCAAAACTTGACGAGCATGGACAGGACAAGGGCTGCCATGGAGAGCGCCGAATACGCGGTGGGGGAGGGCTTGATGATCTTGGTGACCGACTCCAGGATTAGGTTGATGCCGACGGCGCAAACGAGGACGGCGACAAACAAGCCGGCGAGGTACTCGTAGCGGCCGTGACCATAGGGGTGCCCCTCGTCGGCCGGGCGGCTGGCAAGGCGGAATCCGAGCAGGCTCACGATGTTGCTCGAGGCGTCGGAAAGGTTGTTGAAGGCGTCGGCGATAAGCGAGACGGAGCCCGCGAGCAGACCAGCTATGCCCTTGGCCAGGCACAGCGTGATGTTGAGCCCGATGCAGATGAGGCTTGCGGCAAAACCCGCGTTGGTGCGGCAGGAGGTATCGACCGGCTCGCTTTCGCTGCCGGGAACAAGCGTATGTACCAGCTGATTTACAAATAGCATAACGATCGTCCTCACAATCATGTTTAAGGGGATAGTGTAGCTCGCACGGGGGCGCCGTGCGTCGGTGCTCAGAAAATGCAGCAATGGTCTGCCCGCGCTAACGGGCGCGAGGCGGAGGGGGACGACTGCCCGCGCGCCATCGAGTTCACTGCGCCTTCCCGTCCGACCGAGTGCCCCATTTTGGGCCACATGGGTATGGGCACGCGTCGATTTGCTCGACATACTTAATGTCGACAGCCCTGTGCAAAGGAGGACGTTTCCATGGACGAGATGTTTGCCATTAAATGCCAAAACTGCGGCGGCCCCATGTATTCGCACCAGGCAAAGCGCAGCTTTGAGTGCGCCTATTGCGAAACGGTTATTCCGTGGCAAGCGGACGCCGGGGAGCCCAAGAGCGCCCTGGGTATCCGTCATACGCCGCTGACGGTGGTTGACGGGCTGCTCAAGCTCACGCACGTCTCGCAGCTCGAGCGCCCAGAGGACCCGGACTGGTATTTCTTCAATGCGCACTGGCGCAACCAGTCGGTTCTGGAGCATCTGCTGTGGGAGGACCGTGGCACGGCGCAAGAGTTCCAAGATGCCACGCACGTGAGCATCCCGTGCCCCTTCTGCGGTGCATCCTTTGAGGGGTCATCGACTCAGCGCGTGTTTGAGTGCCCGTCATGCGGCAATAAGATCGGCGTTGCCGACCTGCTCAAGCCCGGTACCTTTAGCAAGCGCCTGACCATGGGCGTTGGTGCGGAGTATGTACCCGAGCAGGGTATTCCCTGTGAAATTTCGCCGCAGCAGGCGCGTGCCAACGCGCTGCAGCTGGTGTGCCAGTATCCCGATGCCTTTGCCGGGCACGATGTAGAGGACGCGATCAAAAACGACATGATGCTCTTCTATTTTCCCATGGCGTTGGCGGACCTGCGCATGATGGCGTCCTTCCCGGGCAAGGGGCTGAGCAAGGAGACCCTGGTGTACTACGAGGTGCTCGACTGGGCATATCCCAGGGCAAACTACCTGGACGTTCGCCTTATGGGCATTTTGGAGCCGTGGGACTTTGGCAAGGTGGGACCGTTCGATCCCGCTATGCAGGAAGGCGACTTCCGCGTCGTTTCCGTCGATGCGTCCACTAAGGACCAGGTGGTCATTGATAAGCTGGCGCTCGATATTGCCGGCAACGATGCCGAGGCGGTGCTGGGGCTCAATAAAAAGAGCATCCGCACGTGGGCGCGCAAGGCTCGCAAGCACAAGGACGGCCTGGTGATGGTGCCGATTTACTTTGTCGATCGCCCAGCGTCGGATAGCCGCGATGGCGAGCAGGTGCGCATTGCCGTAAACGGCCAGACGGGTCGCGCGGCAGCGGTTGTGTTTAGCGACAAGCGCGAGACACATGTGGTGGCACCGCTCAATCCCAACGTGATGCTGTCGAGCGAAAGCACCGTGCACGCCACGCCCATCGAGGTCAAATATGTTAAATCGCCGTTCCTTTACCAGATCGTACGTCGCGGAGGCGGCGAGCAACCGCGTCAGGTGGCAGCGGCGGCCGAGGGCTCCTACCGAGAGGAGAAGCCCAAACGCAAGGGTTTGCTGGGTGCGCTATTTGGGAAGTAGGGGAGTGGTGCTGGTTGGCGCTGTAGCGTGATGGCCGGGGATACGGGGCAGCTCGCAGGAGCGCGAGCTGCCCCGTTTTTTGTATTGCGGGGATATGACATCCGAATGGTCGTAGGGTTTCAGCTAAATGGCTATTTAGCTGCGTGAGGTTAACCTCTGAAACATCAATCTCGCCCGACATGAGTTTGGGGAGAAGACTATCGCGAAAAACAGCAAGCTTTCGAGCTTCAATCTTACTCATGACATACTGATCAATAATCGGCTGCATAAGCTGAGTTTGGCTTAGAAGAATATTTTCAGGTGGAATAACAACTTCGGACTCTGCCAACGCGCTGCGCTTGATATGCCCCATTGTCGTTGCACGGTCTTTGGCAAGCATAATAAATCGTGCTAAATGATGTTTGGTCCAGCCATAATAGAACCAGCTTGGATACGCAGAAGAAGTCACTTTAAATAGATGCTGATTTAGACCGGCGTTCCCGCCCGCCCAAAAATCCAGCAATAGGGTCCCGGACCAAGAGAAAATGAGGTCACCGTCGTGAACCTTAGCGCTATCGACAATGCCACTCTTGCAACGCTCGGCATCGCTTCCGCAAAAGCCTTGTCCCAGTTCGCGAATTTTCAGCACGGGTAGACCTTCATCTCCAGTGTCTGGGCGGAACTTTTGCATTGCAAGTCCGTTTTTATAGTCAGCAATGTCCAGCAAAGAAGCGGTATCCCAATCAGAACCCGCGTCGTCTATTAAACGTTGAAAGATCAAGTCGAACAGTTCTTCTAAATAGCCATTTAGCTTAGTGTTGAGTTCAATTTTATTGTCCAGTAAACCCAGGACGCCAGAAATAGCGGTCTGTGTTTCGTGATCCGGAACACAGACCGGGCATAGATGAACGTGATTGCGATTTATGCCCGGCACGGCGCTTGCAGTTAAGTAGTCTCGCCATGGAATAGTTTTGAGTAGGTAATAAACGAACTTAGGATCATTGCCCTTAAAGTCTGTCGAGTACAAAGACGTATTTAATGGCCAGCAAGCTGCATCAGAGAAAAAAACTTGGCCAATAGTTCCGTAGCGTCCAGTTACGACGCATGGACCCTTAACGGCGGCTTCCGAATGCGTGCCTGTTTGTCCCGAAGATGAGAAAACCGGATAGGGGCCATCAACCCTGCTGCTGGAAGGGAGGTCAAACCCCCTTTTTAGATTAACAATCTCTCCCAAGGTCTTTTGCGTCCAGCTCATTCCAAATACTTCCTGTGCGAAGCCTTCACATTGCTCTGATTAACCATGGCGTAGTACATGGTTGTGTCTATTTTCGCATGGCCCAACAGCTTTTGCACCTGCTCTATGGGCATTCCCTTGTCGATTGCATGGGTGGCAAGCGTACGGCGAAACTTATGCGGATGAACGCGGTTGATACCGGCGCTTCTGCCTAGGTCACGTAAACGGAGTTCTATGCTCCCCACCGTAATACGTCGAGCTGAGGAATCGAGCGCGACAAATAATGCAGGACTCTTGTCAGCACGGCTCGAAAGATATTCCGTAAGATGAAGCTTAGCGCGCGCATCGAAGTAAACGGGGCGCTGCTTATTTCCCTTTCCCATTACAAGGCATTCGCGCTCGTGCAGATTGACATCCTTCCTGTCGAGTCGCACAAGTTCGCCAATACGCATGCCCGTCGAAGCGAGTAGATCAACGATGGCAAGATCTCGCTTGGACTCACAGGCGTCTCGCAATACCTCCAGTTCCTCATCGCTAAGCACCTCTTTGGTTACTTGAGCTGTTTTGACGCGACGAATGCGCCTTACAGGACTTTTCACAATGTAATCCTCATCTTCAAGCCACGAAAAGAAGCTCGACATGATACGACGTATATTATCGATTGTGACCTTACTAGAACCGCGTTTCACCTCGTAATCATTGAGATAGCGGCGCAAGTCGTCGCTCTCAACCTGGGTATAGGGCTTAGCAAGCGCTGTGTTCATATGCCGTAGGGTTGCCTCATAGTATGCAATGGTTTTAGGAGAGCATCCCTCGACCTCTTTAGCGGTGAGAAAGAGCGCAAGCAGATCTTGCCCTGGCTCTGTTTGTTTCGGTCCGAGTACCCGTCTAAGCGTAATGGTTAGATGTTTGAGCTGGTGTGAGTCGAGAAGGCCCTGCATTTCCGAAAGTACGGTATTGATGACAGTTTCCACGCTGTTCCTTTCGTCGAGTACGATAGCCACAGTGTGGACGGCGCGTTGTACATAGTGAAGTAAATGGCTATTTAGCTGCGTAAAATCGACCCTTGAGACGTCGATCTCG
>CALLRY010000206.1:0-1858 GCA_938014285.1 uncultured Collinsella sp.
CGCGACGCGGGGTCGTTGCCATAGGACGGCCTCGCGTTGTAAGATGGCCGACCCGTTCCTTGATAACCAGAACGTCCCCGCGATGAGGGACGTCCAGAACCGCGACCCCCGTCGGAGCCGCGGCGATAGTCATTTGTCATACTCAGCTACCGTCTTGTTACTGAGCGGTCGCGGTCGAGCTAGCGCCCGCGGCTGCATCCTGCGAAAAGTCAAGTGTAACGCTCTCGCTGGGCTCCACCATGCCATAAGCGCCCGCAAGGTCGCGAATGCGCGTGTCGGCACCATAGACCGAATGCATGACCTCCAGGTCGGAGCTCTCATCGGTCGCCTTCTCGAGCGTGTTGGTAAGCGCGGCGTTGCTGTTGAGCACCTGGGCCGTAACGCCGGCGAGCGCCACACGGGCGACACCGATCGTCATGAAGATGGCCGCAATGATGCAAAACGTTTTAAGAACGCTCATGAAAACCGGGCTTACCGCCTGGTTTGCCTGACGGCCCGCGCCCGTGTAGACATCAAAGCGCGGCGTGCGCTGCTCGCGGGGAGCAGCGGGAGCTTGCGGTGCCTCACGATAGGCGGGCATGGCGTTCATATCATAGGCGAGTGCTGCGTTTGAAGTGTTGTAGCCCATGATATGCCGCCTCCCATCCCGAGTACGTTGGTAGTGTGTTTAAGCTTCGTTTGTGGTACGAGCGGGAGGTCCAATATCGCGCGGTCGCGTCTACAGACGCTGCGCCACGCGGATCTTGGCTGATCTCGCCCGAGGGTTGCGCGCAACCTCATCGGGTTGGGCAACCAAGGGTTTGCGGGTGATGACCTTGAGTATCGGCACGTTGCCGCACACGCACACCGGAATCTCCGGCGGACACGTGCACCCCTGGCCCATCTCCTTAAAGTGGTTCTTTACGATACGGTCCTCGAGCGAGTGATACGAGATAACGCAGATGCGTCCGCCCGGGTTGAGCCACCTCGTGGCGGCGTCAAGCCCTCGCTCGAGCACATCGAGCTCGTGATTGACCTCGATGCGAATGGCCTGGAAACTCTTCTTGGCTGGGTGTCCGCCATGCCGACGAGCGGCAGCGGGGATACCAGCCTTGATGATCTCGACAAACTGACCGGTGGTTTCGATCGGTTCATGCTCGCGGCGGCGCACGATCTCGCGTGCAATCTGCGAGGCGAACTTCTCTTCGCCGTAGACGCGTAGAATCCGGGCGAGGTCGTGTTCGTTATAGGTGTTGATGACCTCAGCTGCGTTTAAGGTGTTGTTACCCGGATCCATCCGCATGTCCAATGGGGCGTCCTCGTTGTACGAAAAGCCCCTGCCAGGGATATCGAGTTGCGGCGACGAAACGCCCAAGTCGAACAGGAAGCCATCGACCCCGGGCACCTCGGCCGAGCAAAGCAGCTCGTCCAAGTCGCCGAAGTTGCCCTTCAGCAGCTGGTGCGGGACGCCGGGAACCTCGCGGTCCAGACGGGCGCCAGCGGCCTCGAGGGCCATGTCGTCCTGATCGACGCCGAGCAAAAGGCCGGTCTCCCCCACCTGCGCGGCCATCTTTACCGAATGGCCGGCACCGCCAAGGGTGCAGTCGCAGACGACGGAGCCGCTCTTTAGCTGCAGCGACTCAAGCACTTCGCCGAGCATGACAGGTTCATGCCGATATTCTTGTGTCAAGATCCCACGCTCCATCCGTTACCCGTGCCTTGCCCTTACGAGAAGAAGAGATCCAGCAGGGCCTCATCGTCATCGTCCTCATCGGCCGCGGCGCGATCCCAAACCTCAAGGTGGTCGTAGTTGCCCACAACCGTGACCTCGCGGTCGAGGTTCGCCTGCTTGCGGAGAGACTCAGAAAGACCGATACGA
>CALLRY010000207.1:0-1968 GCA_938014285.1 uncultured Collinsella sp.
AGCACGAGTTCCGTGGTGGCGGGCTTTATCGCGATCAGCGCTTCGACATCCTCGCGTGTCACGAAGCCGCGGCGCATGGCCTCGCCGAGTTCGTCCAAAATCAGAACGTCGACCTGTGATATCTGCTCGCATGCGAGCTCCATGATCTGTGCGGTGCAAGCCTCGGGCGTGTCGCGGTCAGCTTGTACGATGCGCAGCCCCAGGCGCGGCGCGGCATCGTGTTCGGCGCAGTGCAGTTTCTTGGCAAACTGCAGCCTAAGAACGTCGAGCCCGTAGCCCGTCGCGCGCAGCGCGAGCCCCAGCGCAGCCGTCGTCTTGCCCTTGCCGTCGCCTGTATAGATTTGAACCTTGCCGACTTACAGTGATGCCATCTCTGTCCTTTCGTGCCCGGCGTCGGTTTATCGCCGTCCGGGTTGGGTATTCTAGAAAGCATTATCAACCCCAGTAGATGGAGTTCAAGCAGATGGAGATGGATGACAACAAACGTAGACGGAATATGATTCTCTACGTGCTCATCGCCTTCGTCGTCTACCTCGTGCTCTCGACCGTTCTGTTCCCCAACATCGGTCACACGCAGCAGATTACGAAGACCGATTACTCGACGTTTGTCAAAGCGCTCGATAAGAAGAGCGTCGACAAGGTCGAGTACAACACGGACGATTACTCGATTTATTACACCAAGAAGGGCGAGGACGAGAACATCGCCTACAAGACGACCGGTGTGCCGAATGACGCGGGCTTTACCGATCGCGTGCTTGAGTCTGGCGCTTCGCTGGAGTCGGTCGTTCCCGATAAAAACTCGGGTTTGATGACCTACTACCTGCTCACCCTTATCCTTCCCATGGCGATTTTCTTCCTGATCGGCTGGTGGCTCAACCGCCGCATGAAGAAGGCTATGGGCGATGACGGCCCGTCGATGAACTTTGGCGGCGGCGGTTTTGGCGGCGGCGGACTGGGTAAGTCCGGCGCGCGCGTGATCGCCTCCAAGGACGTGGGCGTGACCTTTAAGGACGTCGCCGGTCAGGAAGAGGCCAAGGAGTCTCTCAAGGAGGTCGTCGACTTTCTGGAGAAGCCGCAGCGCTACGAGGAGATCGGCGCCAAGCTGCCGCGTGGTGCTCTCCTTGTTGGCCCTCCGGGTACCGGTAAGACCCTGCTTGCCAAGGCTGTTGCCGGCGAGGCCGGTGTTCCGTTCTTTAGCATTTCGGGCTCTGAGTTCGTTGAGATGTTTGTCGGTCGCGGCGCTGCTAAGGTTCGTGACCTGTTTAAGCAGGCCAAGGAAAAGGCACCGTGTATCGTCTTTATCGATGAGATCGATACCATCGGTAAGAAGCGCGATGGCGGCGGCTTTAGCGGCAACGACGAGCGCGAGCAGACGCTCAATCAGTTGCTGACCGAGATGGATGGCTTCGATAACCACAAGGGTATCGTTGTCCTTGCCGCAACCAACCGCCCCGACAGTCTCGATCCCGCTCTACTGCGCCCCGGTCGTTTTGACCGCCGCATCCCCGTCGAGCTGCCCGATCTGACCGGCCGCAAGAACATCCTCGAGCTGCATGCTAAGAGCGTGAAGACCGAGCCGCCGATCGACCTGACCGCGATTGCCCGCGCCACGCCCGGTGCCTCGGGCGCCGACCTGGCCAATATCATCAACGAGGGCGCCCTGCGCGCCGTTCGCGAGGGTCGCAAGCGTGCAACCCAGGACGACTTCGAGGAGTCGGTGGAGGTCGTCATTGCCGGCCAACAGCGTAAGTCCACGGTGCTGTCCGACCACGAGAAGCAGGTCGTTTCTTATCACGAGATCGGCCATGCCATCGTTGCCGCTCGCCAGAAGGGCTCTGCGCCGGTCACGAAGATCACCATCGTGCCGCGCACGAGCGGTGCTCTTGGTTATACCATGCAGGTCGAGGAGGACGAGCGCTTCCTGACGACGCGCCAGGAGGTCTTGGACAAGCTCGCTGTCTATTGCGG
>CALLRY010000208.1:0-1179 GCA_938014285.1 uncultured Collinsella sp.
GCGACTACCGCGAGAGCTTCCAGCCCGCCCCCATCTCGCCCGAGCATCTGGCCGAAGCGCAGGCGATGGCCGCCAAAGTCACGCAGGCATTGACCGGCGCGGGACTGTGGGGCGTGGAGTTCTTCCTCAGCCACGACAAGGGCGTCTACTTCTCGGAGCTGTCGCCGCGTCCGCACGACACGGGTATGGTGACGCTTGCCGGTACGCAGAATCTCAACGAATTCGAACTGCACTGCCGCGCCGTACTCGGCCTGCCGATCCCGCGCATCACACTCGAACACACCGGCGCCAGCGCCGTCATCCTCTCGCCGATCGCAAGCAGGGAACAGCCTCGTTACCGGGGCGAAGAGGAGGTCTGCCGCGAGGAGAACACCGACCTGCGCATTTTCGGCAAGCCCTCGACCAAGCTCAACCGCCGCATGGGCGTCGTCGTCCGCTACGACGCGCTCGACGCCGACCTCGACGCACTGCGCGACAAAACCAAAGCCGCAGCCGCCAAGGTCGAGGTCTACTGACCTCCGACGGTCGGTTCTCGACATGGAAAACGGGGTTGCATCCGAGAAGATGCAACCCCGTTCCACTAAAAATGAGGATTCTATTTATTTCCGTTCGCCCGAGCAGCGACGCTCTACCGAACGCCGGAGCCTGAGCTCGATCAGAAATTCGAAGAAGATAAACAGTCCCATCATCAACACGATAAGTGCTATTATCTGAAAGCCGAGAACATCTCTGTTTATGCCGGAGGCTTGCAAAAGACTGTTTTTCATTATTTCCAATCCAATATAGCCTCCCAATCCCCCTCCAAAGACCGCCATGCCGACCCGCAGGAACCAGAGGTTGCCGGCGCTGCGCCTCTGACGTTCGATCTCGATCTCGGCATCCACGCGCCGGATGTCGGCCAACTGCTCGGGCGTCATACGTTCCAACATCGTCATGCTCTCGCGCCGACGCCCCCATTCGCGGTAGATAAAATAACCGACGATCCCGAAAGCGACGCCCATCCACATAATCTGTTCGAGGACTTCTTTTATTTGATATCCGACACTCATAACATTATTGTTTTATAGGTTAATAACAAATTTCATCTATTAGACAGCTTCAATCGCAAAAGGTTACAGCCTGTGCAGAATTTCCGTCGCCCGGTCGCCGCAGGCGACCATCATCGCCGCAACGGCTCCC
>CALLRY010000209.1:0-12057 GCA_938014285.1 uncultured Collinsella sp.
CGGGCGCGTTTTCTTTACGCTCCGCGCCCTGGCGGGTTCGAATCCCTCCTCCTCCGCCGTATTTGCTTGTAAGGGACTCAAAAGAAAAAAGCTCCCATTCTCGGGAGCTTTCTCAATCTAAATGGCGGAGGAGGAGGGATTCGAACCCTCGTGACCTTATACAGGCCAAACGGTTTTCGAGACCGCCGCATTCAACCACTCTGCCACCCCTCCGCGTGGGGTAAAAACAAAGCAGGCTCAAAGGCCTGCTTTGGAATTAACTGGCGGAGAGTCAGGGATTTGAACCCTGGAGACGCTTTTGACGCCTACACGATTTCCAATCGTGCTCCTTCGGCCACTCGGACAACTCTCCGTTAAATGCGAAAGTCAGTATACACGAGGAATCGCAAAGTGCAAACAGAAAAGTTGGCATTTTTTGATCCACAGCGTCTCGCGCTGTGCCTAAAACGCGCGACACATGCAGTCTGACCAGCAAAATCATGCTATGCGAATTGCTCAAAAAAGGACTTTATAGACCACGAGCAAACGAATTTAAAATCTTTTTGGCGATCAATTAGACCACTGGTATGCATTTTGAGACCACAACCATGCGCCCGTTGACCTGCGACTTGGCTCAGCTTGTCCCCACGGCACCGTATCTTGTCCACAGATCCGTCAAGCTTTTGGTCGGCATTTGGTTGGAATGCGCATGAAACGTCGTGCGAGTATGGGCATATGTGGAGGTCATGAGGTTGTAGCTGCATATTCTTGCAGCCTAGGAGGTTGAAAGATATTATTACCAAGTCTTTTCCTGCTTCAGGCGCACCTTCACGACCTGAAGCCACATTTGCCCAGAGGAGGTGACAATATGAAGGCTTATGAACTGCTGTTCTTTGTTGACCCGTCGCTCGACCCCGAGACTCGTCTCGCTGTTATGAAGCGTATCGATACCACGATCGCTGAGGGCGCTGGCAAGGTCGACTCCGTTGACGAGTGGGGCAAGCGCAAGCTCGCCTACGAGATCAACGATCTCACCGATGGTGACTACACCCTCATCAACTTCCACGCAGATCCTACCCAGATCGCCGAGCTTGATCGCGTCCTGCGCATCACCGACGCTGTGGTTCGCCACATGATCGTCCGTCGCGACGACCAGGAGTAAGACTGTCGTTTTGGACTGGGCTTGTGCCCCAAGAGGAAGTAGTGAGTTATGAGCATCAATCGAGTGAACATCACCGGTAACCTCACCCGCGATCCCGAGCTGCGCGCCACCGCCGGCGGAACCCAGGTTCTGTCCTTTGGCGTCGCCGTGAACGATCGTCGCCGCAACGCGCAGACTGGCGAGTGGGAGGACTATCCCAACTTTGTCGACTGCACCATGTTCGGCACCCGCGCCGAGGCCGTGAGCCGTTTCCTGGCAAAGGGAAACAAGGTCGCGATCGAGGGCAAGCTGCGCTACAGCTCTTGGGAGCGCGACGGTCAGCGCCGGAGCAAGCTTGAGGTCATCGTCGATGAGATCGAGTTTATGAGCTCCCGTGGTGGCCAGGGTGGCTACGATCAGGGCGGTTACGCCCCTGCAGCTCCCGCGCCCGCAGCACGTCCTGCCGCACCGGTGGCCACGCCGCCCGCGGTCGACGTCTACGATGAGGACATCCCGTTCTAAGGGTTGTTCACCTATTTTTGAGTGAGAGGCGGCTTCGGTTCGCCGAAGTTGCCAAATGAAAGGTATTTTGACATGGCTAATGATTTTTCTGCACGTCAGCCGCGTCGTAAGTACTGCCAGTTCTGCAAGGAGAACACTGAGTTCATCGACTATAAGGACACTCAGCTTCTCCGTAAGTACATGACCGACCGTGGCAAGATCAAGCCCCGTCGCGTCACTGGCGCTTGCACGCAGCATCAGCATGACATCGCCAACGCCATCAAGCGCGCCCGCGAGATGGCTCTCCTGCCGTACACCGTCCCCGTGGTTTCCTCTCGTGGCAACCGCGACCGCGGCTAAGAAGGGAGACGCATCATGAAGGTTATTCTTCTCGATGAGATCAAGGGCAAGGGCGGCGAAGGTGACGTCGTAGAGGTCGCTCAGGGTTACGCTGAGAACTTCCTGTTCCCCAAGAAGCTCGCTGTTGCCGCCACCAAGGGCAACCTCAAGCAGCTTGACGAGCGTCGCAACAACATCGCCAAGCGCGAGGCCGTCCGTCTGGCTACTGCCAACGAGACCAAGGCTGCCTTCGAGGGCAAGACGGTCACCGTTGACGTCAAGGTCGGCGACGAGGGCATCCTCTTTGGCTCCGTTACCGCCGCTATGATCGCTGACGCCATCAAGGCTCAGCTCGGTATGGACATCGACCGCAAGCGCGTCGAGCTCGGTAAGCCCATCAAGGTTGCCGGTGCCCACACCGTTGCCATCTCGCTGTACCGCGAGATCAAGGCCGAGGTTGTCGTTCTCGTCGGCGTTACCGCCGAGGAGTTCGCTGCCGAGGCTGAGGTCGAGGAGGCCGCTGAGGTCGCCGAGGCCGAGACCGCCGAGGTCGAGACTGAGGCTGCTGCCGAGTAGCATTTGCTGCAACGCAACAATCTTGTTCTAAGAAGGGCGCTCTGGGAAACCAGGGCGCCCTTTTGTTTTTTTGCGCTGAGCGAGTGTCATGGTGAACGTTGCGTCGAAGTCCTATATACAGGACCGTTCATCCGTTTGGTTCGGTGATGATTGGCGGCGCGCGGCGCGTTTTGGGACCGTGGCTGATACTATGGATGCTCGCAAGCGATATGAATGAGGATGCTCATGGCATATGACGATAGGGAGACCGGGCTGACGGTTGAGGACCGCGGCTCAAAGTTGGGTCTTCCCCAAAACCAAGATGCAGAGGCCAATGTACTGGCCGCTATGCTGCTATCGCCCGAGGTGGTCGAAGAGGCCCAGGTCGAGCTGCAGCCCGATGACTTCTACCGGCCCATTCATAAGACCATCTATACCGCGATGGTCGATATGTACAACAGCCGCATTCCCATCGACTCCATCTCGTTGATCGATTATCTGCGAAGCATCAACAAGCTCGATGCCGTGGGCGGCGAAGCGTATATTTTGGAGTTGATGGGTCAGACCCTGTCGCTCGTCAACTGGCAGCACCATGCCGCCATCGTTCGCCGCGATTCGATGCTGCGTGAGCTGATCGGCGCCACCAACGAGATCAACGCGCTGGCATATAACGCCCCCACCGACACCAAAGAGGTTGTCGAGCTGGCCGAGAGCAAGCTACTCAAGGTTACGGCACGCGAGGTCAAGTCGAGCTACAAGACGCTGACCGAGTTTATGGTCGAGGCCTATAACGAGGCCGAGGAAGTGTGCCAGGCCGGTGGCCAGGCTGCGGGCGTGCCCACGGGCTTCCCGTCGCTCGACCGCATGCTCATGGGCTTCCGCGAGGGCCAGCTCATCATCATCGGCGCCCGTCCTGCTGTAGGTAAGACGTCGTTCGCCCTGAATCTGGCGCTCAACGCTGCCGCTGCTGGTTATACCGTCGGCTTCTTCTCGCTGGAGATGTCGGGCAAGGAAATTGCCCAGCGTCTGATTTGCGCCTACGCCATGATCTCGATCAGTGACTTCCGCATGGGCCGCATTAGCCCCGAGCAGTGGGCCAATATCAACGAGGCCACGCAGACCTTGTCCAAGCTCGATATTCTGATTGACGATACGCCCGGCACCACAGTGACCGAGATTCGCGCCAAGAGCCGCCGTATGCTCCATAACAAGGAGAAGGCAATCATCATCTTGGACTACCTGCAGCTGGTGAGTCCTCCGCCGGGACGCCGCTCCGAGAGCCGTACCGTCGAGGTCTCGGAGATGTCGCGTGGTTTGAAGATCATGGCCAAGGAGCTCAAGATCCCGCTCATCGCGCTGTCACAGCTCTCGCGTCAGGTCGAATCCCGTACCGGCAAGCGCCCACAGCTTTCCGACCTTCGTGAATCGGGCTCCATCGAACAGGACGCCGATATCGTTATGTTCTTGGACCGCTCCGCCGACGAGGCCGAAGCCTCGCGCGACGATCGACCCGACGAGGGCGTTACGCGTATCGTCGTGGCCAAGAACCGTTCGGGCCCGATCGGCGACGTCGACCTGATGTTCCTGCCGGCATCCACCAAGTTCTATGAGCTTGATGGGGCACATGCCGAGGAGTAGGACAGGCGCCCGTTGCACGGGTATACTGGGAATGTTTTGTGCTTCTGCGTGCCGGCGTGGCGCGTAGACAGTCCATGAATGTAAGGAGTAAACATGCCGTCAACCGTTTTGGTCGGTGCCCAGTGGGGCGATGAGGGCAAGGGTAAGATTTGCGACCTGGTCGCCGGCGACTTCGATGCCGTCGTGCGCTACTCGGGCGGCAACAACGCCGGTCACACCATCGTCGTCAACGGCAAGAAGTACGGCCTGCACCAGGTGCCCTCCGGCATCATGTATTCCGACCACGTGTCGGTAACGGCTGCGTCGTCAACCCCAAGGTTGTCCTTGAGGAGATCGATATGTTCGAGGCCGACGGCATCACCACCAAGAACCTCAAGATTAGCGGCAACGCGCATGTCATCATGCCGTACCACATCGATCTGGATGGCGCCTTTGAGCAGAAGCTCGGCAAGAAGAACATCGGTACCACCAAGCGCGGCATCGGTCCGTGCTATCAGGACAAGATGGCTCGCATCGGCCTGCGCATGCAGGACATGCTGGACGAGGCACTGTTCCGCGACAAGCTGGAGACCGCTCTCGCCCGCGTGAACCCCGAGCTCGAGCTCATCTACAATCTGCCCACCTACACCGTGGACCAGATTTGCGACGAGTACCTGCCGATGGCCGAGCGCCTGCGTCCCTACATCACCGAGACGAGTCTGCTGCTCAACAACATGATTGACGAGGGCAAGGACCTGCTGTTTGAGGGCGCCCAGGCGACGCTGCTCGACATCGACCACGGTACCTATCCGTACGTGACGTCTTCCAACTGCACCGCCGGCGGCGCCATCACCGGCTCCGGCGTGGGCATGAAGAACGTCGACCGCGTGCTGGGCGTCATGAAGGCCTATATCACCCGCGTCGGTTCGGGCCCCATGCCCACCGAGCTTTCCTATGAGTCCGAGGCCGGCCACACGCTGACCGAGGAGGGCTACGAGTACGGCGTGACCACCGGTCGCCGTCGTCGCTGCGGCTGGTTTGACGGCCCCATCGCCAACTACGCCTCGCGCGTCAACGGCCTCACCGATATCGCCATGACCAAGCTCGACGTGCTTTCGGCCTTCGACACCATTAAGGTGTGCGTTGCCTATGACGTCGATGGCGAGCGTTACACGAGCGTGCCCGAGCATCAGGTGCGCTTTGACCATGCCAAGCCCATCTACGAGGAGCTTCCTGGCTGGAAGTGCGATATCACCGGCTGCCGCAGCTTTGAGGAGCTGCCGCAGGAGGCCCAGGACTACGTGGCGTTTATCGAGGATCTGGCACACACCCGCGTGACGTTCATTGGCGTTGGCGCTGGTCGCGAGCAGATCATCAACCGATTCTGGAAGTAATCGGGACTATTTGGTTATTGCGATATACCCCTTTGCAGCCCGGACGGGCGGCCGAGGGGTATATTTGCTTGCAAAGGGCTCGCGCGGAGCGGGCCGTTAATCCATAGAGGAGGCACCCTTGAAGGCGGACACTCAAACCATCGACATCCTGTTGTTGGGCAGCGGCGGCCGTGAGCATGCTTTGGCAGCTAAGCTCGCAGCATCACCGCGCGCCGGCAAGCTCTACATCGCGCCGGGCAACGGCGGCACCGCGAGCTGCGGCGAGAACGTTGTTCTCGACGACTGCGATCCTGCAGCCGTGGCAGCGTTTGCTCAGAGCCGCGGATGCGGACTCGTGGTAATTGGCCCCGAGGCTCCGCTCGTGGCGGGCGTGGCCGACGCCGTGCGCGCGGCGGGTATTCCCTGCTTTGGCCCGGGTGCCGAGGGTGCCCAGATGGAGGGCTCCAAGCTGTTCTCCAAGCAGCTCATGGAGCGTGCGGGCATTCCGACGGCAGCCTATGGTTCGTTTACCGACGAGGCTTCGGCTCTTGCCCATGTGCGTGAGCAGGGCGCCCCGCTGGTCGTGAAGGCCGACGGCCTTGCCGCGGGCAAAGGCGTTATCGTGGCGACCGAACTTGAGCAGGCCGAGGAAGCCGTGCGCGAGTGCTTCGGCGGCGCCTTTGGCGATGCCGGCAACACCGTGGTTATCGAGGAGATGCTCGTTGGTCCTGAGTGCTCGCTGCTGGCCTTTACCGACGGCAAGACCGTGCGCCCCATGGCCACCTCGCAGGACCACAAGCGCGCGCTCGAGGGCGACAAGGGTCTCAACACCGGCGGCATGGGCGTCTACAGCCCGGTGCCCATCGTGACTGACGAGGAGCACGCCACCATGGTGGCGGTCATGGAGCAGACCGTGGCCGAGCTCGCTGCCGAGGGCATCGACTACCGCGGCTGCCTGTACGGCGGCTTTATGCTCACACCCGCCGGCCCCAAGGTGCTGGAGTTCAACGCCCGCTTTGGCGACCCCGAGACGCAGGTCGTGCTTCCGCGCCTTAAGAACGACCTGGTCGAGGTCATGCTGGCTTGTGCCAACTGCGAGCTCGATCAGATTGAACTCGACTGGCGTGACGAGTGGGCCGTGGCCGTTGTCCTGACGAGCGCGGGCTACCCCGGCAGCTACGAGAAGGGCAAGGTCATCACCGGTATCGCCGATGCCGAGGCCATGGAGAACGTGACCGTGTACCACGCGGGCACTGCCGTGGTGGACGGCCAGCTCGTGACCAATGGTGGCCGCGTGCTTGCCGTGACCGCTCTGGGCGACACGTTCGAGAACGCTCGCAACCTTGCCTACGAGGCCTGCGAGAAGATTGATTTTGAGGGCAAGACCCTGCGTCACGACATCGGCCTGCGCGCTCTGCGCGGTCGCGACGCCTGGGATGCCTAAAATCCGAGAGGAATGAGACGGATGGACGAGAAGAACGAAGAGCTCGTGGACGCGCAGATCGTCGAAGAGGACAGCCGCATGTATGGGCACGCCGAGGGCGAGCCTGGTGGCGAGGTCGCTGACGAGCCGGCACTGGTGCTGGGCGACGACGACCCGCACGATGCCGAGCTGCACGAGAAGATTCTTTCGGAGGAGTGCGCCTGGAAGGGCAAGATTCTCGACGTCCACCGTCTTGAGGTTGAGCTGCCCAACGGTCACCGCAGCGCCCGCGATATCGTTCGCCATCCGGGTGCGGCGGCCGTTGTGGCACTGACCGAGAGCGGCAAGATCGTACTGGTGCGTCAGTACCGCACCGCCATCGACCGCGTGACGGTCGAGATTCCTGCCGGCAAGCTCGACCCGGGCGAGGACCCGCTCGATTGCGCCAAGCGCGAACTGCATGAGGAGACGGGCTTTAAGGCTGGTCGTATTCGCTTTTTGACGTCGATTGTCACGTCCTGCGGTTTTTGCGATGAGATCATCCACATCTACTTGGCTACCAAGCTCGAGTTTGATGCGCCCAACCCCGATGATGACGAGTTTGTCAACGTGGACCTGGTGCCGCTGCACGAGCTGATCGACGCCGTGCTCGACGGCAAGATCGAAGACGCCAAGACCGTCGTAGGCGCGCTTGCCTGCGACAGCATCGCGCACCGACTAGGCGGGGCCGAGCTTTAACGAGCGGGGATGATCCCGCAGGTTTGTGTAAGTCAGCGAAAGTGCTCCATTTGAGACAAGGTGGCCTAAAAGAGGAGGGAAGCGTATGGATATACGCGACCGACGATTGAAGGCCAGATTGTCCAAATGGAGCACTTGCAGCGTCGAGACGAAACGCGGTTTGGTAAAACCGCGTAAGGTGATTATGCTGAAGAGGTTTTTGTCTTATTACAAGCCCCAGATGGGGCTTTTTGTTGCTGATACTGTTTGTGCTCTGGTGCTTGCCGCCATTGACCTGGCGTTCCCCATTATTCTGCGCAATTTGACCGGTGGGCTATTTACTCAGGGTCAGGCTGCCATTATGCAGGCGCTCGGCATGATCGCGGTGGGCTTGGTGCTGATGTATGCCGTCCGCTGCGCCTGCCGCTATTTTGTGAGCTATTGGGGTCACGTGATGGGCGCGCGTATGGAGTCCAAAATGCGCGAGGACCTGTTCGACCAGTATGAGCGCTTTAGCTTTGCATACTTCGACCGCAACAGCTCGGGCGACATGATGAGCCGCGTGGTCAACGACCTGTTCGATATCTGCGAGGCGGCGCACCACGTGCCCGAGTGGATCATCATCTGCGGCATCGAGATCATCGGCTCATTTGTGATCCTCTTTACCATCGCTCCGGTGCTGGCGCTCGCCATGGCCGTGGTGACGGCGGCGTTTGCGGTCATCATGTTTTGGCAGAACATGCGCATGCGCGAGGTCTTTAGCGACAACCGCAAAAAAATCAGCGGCATCAATGCGCAGCTGCAGGATTCGTTGGCGGGCATGCGTGTGGTCAAGAGCTTTGCCAATGAGGAGACCGAACGCTTCAAGTTCCGCGCCTCAAACAATCGCTATCTTTCGTCCAAGGAGAACATGTATCACGCCATGGGCGTCTATACCGCGACGTATGGCCTGCTCTCGGGTGTGCTCTATGTGATCGTGGTGCTGCTGGGCGGCTGGCTGGTCGCCCAGGGACAGCTGCAGGCGGTCGATATGGCGACCTTTGCACTCTATATTTCGCTGTTCTGCACGCCGCTTGAGACGCTCGTCAATTCGGCCGAAACGTATCAGAAGGCTATCGCCGGCTTTAAGCGTATGGACGAGGTGCTCTCGACCGCGCCGGATATCCAGGACAAGCCGGGCGCCACGGATCTGCAGGTGACTGCCGGCGCCGTGGAGTATCACGACGTGTGCTTTAACTACGAGGACGTTGAGCTGGGCGAGGGCGATGCCGACGAGCGTCCCGTTATCGACCATATGGATCTGTCCATCAAGCCCGGGCAGACCATCGCTTTGGTTGGCCCTTCGGGCGGTGGCAAGTCCACGACCTGTTCGCTGTTGCCGCGCTTTTATGACGTGGCTGCCGGATCCATTAGCATCGACGGCCAGGACGTGCGTGATGTGACGCAGCAGAGCCTGCGTCGCGCCATCGGCCTGGTGCAGCAGGATGTCTATCTGTTTGACGGTACGATTGGCGAGAACATCGCCTACGGCAAGCCGGGCGCTACGGCGGAAGAGATTGCCGAGGCGGCCCGTCGCGCCAACATCGATGCCTTTATCGAGTCGCTTCCACAGGGCTATGACACGGTCGTGGGCGAGCGCGGCAGCCGTCTTTCGGGCGGACAGAAGCAGCGCGTTGCCATCGCGCGCGTGTTTCTCAAGAACCCCAAGATCCTGATTTTGGACGAGGCGACGAGTGCTTTGGATAACGAGAGCGAGGAGGCGGTGCAGGCGTCGCTCGAAGAGCTGGCACGCGGCCGCACCACGATTATCATCGCCCATCGTCTCTCGACTATTAAGCATGCTGACGAGATTGCGACCGTTGAGCATGGTCGCGTTGTGGAACGTGGCACGCACGAGGAGCTTCTCGCCCGTGGCGGCACCTATGCCCGTTACTATCGAATGCAGTTCGAAGGTGCGCGTGCGCACGAGCTCGACTGATTGATATGACAGGAAGACTATGGCTGATAAGAACCCTTTGACTCCGGAAGAAGTGACGGAGTTATTCTCCGAAATCGATGCATCCGGCGTCTTGGATCCTACGCTCGCCAAAAAGCGTACCGAGCGCATGCGCGAGAAAGAGGCTGCCGTCAAGCGCGGTGACAAGGCGACGCTGGCGCGGCTGCGCAGCGAGGATCGCGCGAGCCAGGCAAAACATATCGACCCGCTGTCCGAGGACGACCCTTCGGGTTCGCAGGTGAGCCATACCATTACGAAGACTGCCATGGCCGTGGTTATCGGCATCTTGGTGCTGATTGTGGGCATGCAGATTGGCTACGGTGTGATGCGACGCCTGAACACCGCGAACCTCTCCGAGAGCGTTTCGGTGGATACCGTCTCGACCGCGCTCAAGGGTGGACTTGAATGGGGCAATGGCTTTACGCAGTTCCCGCTCGATTTTACCGTCGACGAGGCCGATGAACGCACGGGCACGGTTGAGGTGACGGTGCTGGACACGTCTTCCGCCAATGAACTCGAGCTGCTGTCCAACGGTCAGATTCAGGCGGCGGCGCTCGCAACCAATGCCCTGCTCAACGACAAGATCGACCGCGTGGTGTATAACGTTCACGCCTATATCGACGAGGACAGCAGGATCCAGCACGATTCCTTCTTTGGCATGTTTCCTGCTCAGGGGCACCAGAGCGCCATCCTGACGTTCGTCTGGACCAAGAGCTCGTCCAATGCCACGAATATCGACTGGAAGATGCGTATCGTAAGCATGGACGACACCATTGCCGAGCGCATTCAAAAACAGGTGAACTCGGTTTCGTCGCTGATCGAGGACCCGGCGGTGAGCCAGACCAAGATTGACGAGGAAAAGGCCGAACGTGACCTGGAGCATCGTCTGCATGGCCGCGAGATTTTCCGCGGCGGCAAGCCCGATCGCACACCGTCCGATCTGCTGGAGCGGGACAAGCAAAAGTAGTCCGCAGCCATATAGAACGATGTCATCCCGCGTGAGTCACAAGATCACGCGGGATGATTTTTAATCCCCGTCCTAGAAAAATCATTATGCATAGGAAGTCATAATTATCATTTTGTAAACAATTCTATGTAATTAATGCCATGGGCGATGCTTGCGGTTAGAATACCGCGAGGCCTAACTACACACCTTTAAGCCGGTCCTGTGAGACCGGGAAGGAGAACTATGGCGAACAACCATATTGCGGGCGCTGCCGCCCGCACCGTCGCGCCCAGCGAACTGTGCCAGCGTATGCTGGCTAAAACCAGCAAGGGCACCTGCGGTCCCTGCATCCTGTATCTTGAGGATGGGACCATTTTTTATGGCCGTGCATGTGGTGCCGAGGGCACCGCAACCGGCGAGGTCTGCTTTAACACGTCGCTCGAGGGCTACTTTGAGGTCATGACCGACCCGAGCTATGCCGGCCAAATCGTAACCATGACCTATCCGCAGACCGGCAACTACGGCATTGACGAGACCGATGTCCAGTCGGCCTTCCCCGGCGATACCGCTCGCCCCGCGAGCGCTCCCGCCATGCGTGGCATGGTCGTCCACGACATGTGCGCCACGCCTTCTAACTGGCGCTCGACTGTCAGCGTGCCGGAGTACCTGCGTGCACACGGCATCGTCGCCATCGAGGGCGTCGACACCCGCGCTCTTGTGCGCCACCTGCGTGACAACGGCTCCAAGATGGGCATTATCTCGACGGAGATCTTTGACGTCGACGAGCTTGCCGAGCGCCTGTCCGCCGCGCCCACGCTGGTCGGCGAGAACCTGGTCAAGACCGTGAGCTGCCCTGAGCCTCACGAGTTTGTGGCCGCCGACCTGCCTGCCACGCATGACTTTGCGCTTTCGGCTGCCGCTCCTGCCCGTCACAAAGTGGTCGCCTACGACTGCGGTGTGAAGCGCGGCATTCTGGAGGGCCTGGTGCGCGCCGGCTGCGATCTTACCGTCGTGCCGTGGAATACGCCAGCTCAGCAGGTGCTCGACATGAATCCCGATGGCGTCTTTTTGTCCAACGGCCCCGGCGACCCCGACGCCGTGGTGGAGACCTACGAGCAGGTGCAGCAGCTGATCGGCAAGGTGCCGGTCTTTGGTATTTGTCTTGGTCACCAGATGATCAGCCTGGCCTGCGGCGCTCAGATGGAAAAGCTTAAGTTCGGTCACCGCGGTGGCAACCAGCCGGTCATGAACCTGGTAAGCCGTCGCGTGGAGATTACCGCGCAAAACCATGGCTTTGGCCTGCTGTTCCCCAGCTTGGGCAAGCTTGTCCCCGAGCTTTCCGGCGGCGAGACCGAGCATGCGGCCGATGGAGATCTGCGCGTCTGGGTGCGCCGCGGAATCGCGCCGGTCGTGATGAACGAGCGCTTCGGCCGCATTCGCCTGACGCACGTTAACTTGAACGACGGCACA
>CALLRY010000210.1:0-7322 GCA_938014285.1 uncultured Collinsella sp.
CTAAAAGCGTGGCCCCCGGCTTTTGGGATGACGCCGACGCCGCCCGTGCCACCATGGAGGAGATCGCGCGCACCAAGGAAGATATCGCTGCCGTGGATACCGCGCGCGGCGAGCTTTCCGATGCCCGCGCCGCGCTGGAGCTTGCCGAGGAGATGGGGGATGACCCCGACGCCGCCGCCCTTCGCGAGGAGGCTGCAGTCACGGCTGAGCGCTTGGCCCGTGCCATCGATGAGCTTGAGCTTTCGAGCTGGTTTACCGGTGAGTTCGATCACGGCGATGCCATTGTGACCATCAAGCCCGGACAGGGTGGTCTGGAGGCCCAGGACTGGACCTTCATGCTCTTTAAGATGTACATGAAGTACTGCCAGCGTCGCGGCTGGAAGGTCACCATCAACGACTGTCCCGCGGCCGAGGTCATCGGCATCGACCGCGCGACCTTTACCGTCGAGGGCAAGGACGCATTTGGCATGCTGCGCGCCGAGGCCGGCGTCCATCGCTTGGTTCGCATTAGCCCCACCGACGACAAGAAGCGCCGCCAGACCACGTTTGCCGGCGTCGAGGTCATCCCCGTGCTACCCGATGATATCGACATCGAAATCAGTCCCGACGACATCCGCGTGGACGTGTACCACGCGAGCGGCCCGGGCGGTCAGGGCGTCAACACCACCGACTCCGCCGTGCGCGTGACGCATTTCCCCAGCGGCATTGTGGTCACCTGCCAAAACGAGCGCAGCCAGATCCAGAACAAGGCCGCGTGCATGCAGATCCTCAAGGCTCGCCTGTACGAGATTGAGCTCGAGAAGCGCGCCGAAGCCCTGGATGAGATTCGCGGACCCAAGACCACGATTGGTTTTGGCAACCAGATCCGCAGCTACGTGCTCTACCCGTACCAGATGGTCAAAGACCTACGCACGGGCGTGGAGACCAGCAATGTCGAGGCCGTCCTTGACGATGGCGACCTGGACCCGTTTGTTATTGGCTACCATCGTTGGGCCACCGGCAACGCCGATGCAGAAGGCTCGGAGGTCTAAAACATCGGGCGGCTTCAAGCCGATGCCAAGCCCAACGGTTGGACGGGTTTGTATCCAGAATAAACCCTGCGCAGGGGTGGTTTTTGTCCGGCGAATCGGTAGAATCGAATACAAGAAGAAGTTCAAAGCGCATCCGATGGGGTGCGCTTTTTTGAGGGAGGCAGCATGGCATATCGTCTGGACATCAAGCGCATTCTTTCGATGAACTTTTTTCACGACCTGCCCCAGATTATGTTGGGGTGCGCTCTGGCCGCTATTGCGACCGACCTGTTTTTGATTCCCAACGGCCTTGCTGCCGGTGGCGTTACGGGCCTTGCCACCATTATCCAGGCGGTCGGTGCATCGCGCGGCCTATCGCTTCCCGTTGGTATTCAGACGATCGTGATGAACGCCTTGCTGTTGTTGGTCGTTATGCGCGAGGGCGGCATGTTCTACGTGGTACAGACCGCGACGGGCTTTGTGCTGCTGGGCTTCTTTACCGATCTGTTCGCCCCGTTTGTAGCGCCTCTGGCAGATGCGGACCTGATGCTTCCCGCTATGTGGGGCGGCATTATTACGGGCATCGGTTACGGCATGGTGTTGCGCGCCGGCGCCAACACCGGCGGCTCGGACACGATTGGCCAAATCATCTCGCGTAACACCTCGCTGCCGGTGGGCTCGACCGTCATGGCGATCGATGTTGCCGTATGCGCGCTGTCGGCTCCGGTCTTTTCAATCGAAAACGCACTGTATGCAGGCCTTTCGATGGTCATTAGCGGCTACGTGATCGATGCCGTGGTCGATGGTGGCAACAAACGCCGTATGGTACTCATCATCTCGGACAAGTTTCCTGATATCGCTGCCGATATCATGTATGGCCTGGGTCGTGGTTGTACCAAATTTAAGGCGACTGGCATGTATTCGGGTGCCGAGAAGCCGGTGATTATGGTCATCGTGAGCCGTCGAGAGCTTAATACCCTCAAGACGATCGTGCGCGAGCGCGATCCTCACGCCATTGTGACGGTCGCTGACGTTACGGAAGCCTTCGGCGAGGGATTCAAGGACATTAGCGCGTAGGGTCGATCGCGTTCCATCCAAAAGACGTTCACATTGATAAACCGTTTCATCAGCGGTTCTGCCTGCTAAATTGTTCAAATAATGATAAAAACTCTGGTAAAGCCATCAGTTTCCAGCATAATGAATGACGTACGTGCATTGCGGCTGTGTTGGGACTACCTTTCCGTGCCGTGCGCATCTTGTCTAAAGAGGATGAAAGGAAGGCACAATGAGCGACGAAGAGCTCAAAAAGGTTGCCAACGAGGTAAGGAAGGGCATCGTCACCGGCGTGCACGCTGCCAAGTCCGGCCATCCGGGCGGTTCGCTCGGCGCTGCCGACATCATGACCTATCTGTACTTTGAGGAAATGAACGTCGACCCGGCCGATCCCCGCAAGGCCGACCGCGATCGCTTTGTGCTCTCCAAGGGCCATTGCGCTCCGGGCCTGTACGCCGTGCTCGCCGAGCGTGGGTTCTTCCCCAAGGAGGATCTCGAGACGCTGCGCCATATCGGCAGCCACCTGCAGGGTCATCCCAACATGAACGACACCCCGGGCGTCGACATGTCCACCGGCTCGCTCGGCCAGGGCATCTCCGCCGCCGTGGGCATGGCCGTTGCCGCCAAGCACTGGGGCGACGACTATCGCACCTACGCCCTGCTGGGCGACGGCGAGAGCGAGGAGGGCCAGGTCTGGGAGGCCGCCATGTTTGCCGGCAACCAGCAGCTCGACAACCTCTGCGTGATCGTCGACCATAACGGCCTGCAGATCGACGGCCCCGTCGAGGAGGTCAACGACCCCATGCCGCTCGCCGACAAGTTCCGTGCCTTTAAGTTCCACGTGGTGGAGCTTGCCGACGGCAACGATTTCGACCAGATCCGCGCCGCCTTTGCCGAGGCTCGCGCCACCAAGGGGCAGCCGACCGCCATTATCGCCGAGACCATGAAGGGCAAGGGCGTCTCCTTTATGGAGAACCAGGTGGGTTGGCACGGTAAGGCCCCCAACGATGAACAGTTTGAGCAGGCCATGGCAGAGCTCACGGCCGCCGGAGAGGAGCTCTAGGATGGCAGACGTCAAGAAAATCGCCACGCGCGTAAGCTACGGCGAGGCCCTCGTCGAGCTCGCCAACGAGCACGATGACTTTGTGGTCCTCGACGCCGACCTGGCCGCCGCCACGCAGACTGGCAAGTTCAAGGCAGCCTGCCCCGACCGCTTCTTCGATGTGGGCATTGCCGAGAGCAACCTGATGGGTGTTGCCGCCGGTATCGCAACCACCGGCCGCGTTGCCTTCGCGAGCAGCTTTGCCATGTTCGCCGCCGGTCGCGCCTTTGAGCAGGTCCGCAATTCCATCGGCTACCCGCACCTTAACGTTAAGATCGGTGCCACGCACGCCGGTATCTCGGTGGGCGAGGATGGCGCCACGCACCAGTGCTGCGAGGATATCGCCCTCATGCGTGTTATCCCCGGCATGACCGTGATTGTTCCCGCCGACGACGTCGAGGCCCGCGCCGTGACGCGCGCCGCCTACGAGTGCGACGGCCCCGTGTACATGCGCTTCGCCCGTCTGGCCTCGCCGGTTATCAACGACCCCGAGACCTACAAGTTCGAGCTGGGCAAGGGCATCGTCATGCGCGAGGGCGCCGACGTGACCATCATTGCCTGCGGCCTGATGGTCGGCGAGGCGCTCGAGGCCGCTGAGCAGCTTGCTGCCGAGGGCATCGATGCCGAGGTCATCAACATGCACACCATCAAGCCCATCGATGCCGACCTGATCGTCAAGAGCGCCACCAAGACCGGTCGCGTCGTGACCGTCGAGGAGCACTCCGTGATCGGTGGCCTGGGCAGCGCCGTCGCCGACGTCCTGTGCGAACAGTGCCCGACGCCGCTCAAGAAGATCGGCGTCAACGACACCTTCGGTGAGTCCGGCCCGGGTGCCGAGCTCTTGCACAAGTATGGCCTGGACGCCGCCAACATCGTGGCAACCACCAAGGAGTTCTTGGCATAAGGCAAGGTGGATCTCAAGGACTGCTTCGCCAGAACTATAAAACTGCTTCGCCAGTACTATGGAAACCCGGCAGGGGCGCTCTCTTGGAGGGCGCCCCTGTTTCAGTTGCGGTGAAATAAGGACTATTTTGCCAGCCTAAAGGCTCAACAGTCCCTATTTCACCGCAACTTATGAAGACGCCCCTCAAGCACGGTCCCATCAGGGAAAAGGGCATATATCGACAAAGCGCAATTCAGACCCTTCCAGCTTTGTATATGCAGCACCCCAAGATAAACGCAGCGACCCCTTAGTTATCGCAGGCCGGGCACAGGGTTACTCTCCAAATCTTTCCGCAGGACGGAGGAGCCCCCGCCGCGCGAAGCGCGCAGCGGGGGCTCCGACATGTCCGAGGACGATTTGGAGAGTAACCCTGTGTCCGGCCGACGGGATCCCTAAGCACGCCATGCTTCTTATGTGCAGCAAAGCTAATGCTGCTAAAATACAAAGCGCTCATGTAGTTTAAACGCACGACGATAAGGAGCACCAGTGGGTAACCACTTCCGTACCTCCGGTGCGGGCGATGATGCCCCCAAGACGCAGGCAGGCGTCCAGGGCAGTCGTTTCGCCACTCCGGATTCAAAGGGCCAGCCTGTTGCTCAGGCCCCCGCTCAGCCGGCAGATCAGGCACAGCCGGCATCCGATCCCTTTGCCTACAATCCAACCAGCGATGTCGCGCTTTCCGGCACGGCGGGCCGTGACCGCTCGCGTGGAGCAGCCTCAGGCTGGCGCCGCCACGCCGCAGCCTACCATGGCCGGCATTCCCGACCCCATGGCCCCTGCGACGCCGGCTCCTCAGCCTGCGCAGTCCGGTCTCTTTGCCGCTATTCCCGACCCCACGCAGCCTGCTGCCCCGGTGGTCGAGAGCGATCAGGCCGCCGAGGTCGCAAGCCTCGATAACGCGCTCAACAACCCCGATTTTACGTCGGTGTTTGCGCCCATCGATCCGCAGGCCAGCCGCAAGAAGATGGCCAAGCAGGCCGGTGTCGAGCCCGTCATCCTTATGGAGCATGTCACCAAGATCTATCCGGCACAGCCCAACAAGCCTGCACTCGACGACATCAACATCGAGATCTATCCGGGCGAGTTCGTCTTCCTGGTCGGTCACTCCGGCTCGGGTAAGACCACGCTGCTGTCTACGCTCAACCGCGACGTCAAGCCGACGAGCGGCCGCATCCTGGTTGCCGGTCAGGACCTCATGAAGATCAAGAATCGCAAGGTTCCGCTCCTGCGCCGCCAGATTGGCGCCGTGTTCCAGGACTTTAAGCTTCTGCCGCAAAAGACCGCCTACGAAAACGTGGCGTTTGCCCTGCAGTGCATCGGCAAGCCCAAGGGCGTCATTCGCAGCCAGGTGCCCGAGGTGCTGCGTCTGGTCGGTCTGGCCGATCAGATGGACTCGCTGCCCGACCAGCTTTCCGGTGGTGAGCAGCAGCGCGTTGCCGTCGCCCGCGCTATGGTCAACCGTCCGCCGCTGCTGATCTGCGACGAGCCGACGGGCAACCTCGACCCGGCTATCTCGCTGGGCATCATGAAGCTGCTCGAGCGTATCAACCGCACCGGCACCACCGTGATTGTCGCTACGCACGACCGCGAGATGGTCGATAGCATGCACCGTCGCGTGGTCGCCCTCGAGGGCGGCCACGTTATCCGCGACCAGGAGAGAGGAGGTTACGGCAACTATGGTACCAACTAACGTGGGCTACTCCTTCAAAGAGGCAATCAGCCACTTCTTCCGTAACTGGACTACCTCGCTCGGCGCCGTCATCACGATCTTCCTTTCGCTGTTTATCATCGGCCTGTTCATCATGGGCTCCGCGATGCTGAACTCCGTGATCGGTACCGTCGAGGATCAGGTTGTCATCAACGCGTTCATTAGTGATGACGCCGATCAGGCCGATGTTCAGGCTTTTGAGGCCGAACTTAAGACGTGGAATAACGTCAAGTCCGTGACCTATAAGGACAAGGACGACGCGCTGGCCGAGTATACGAGCAAGATGTCGGGCAACGCCGACGCCACCATGAGCGCGCTCGATGGCCAGAACCCGCTGCCGGCTTCCTTTGCTATTGAGATGGACGATCCGTCCAAGGTCGAGAGCACGGCAGAGAAGCTCAAGAAGGATGCCGATTTCCAGAAGATCGCGGATGACGGCGACGTCAACGCGAGCGTGCTGTACGGCCAGGAGGAAGTGAGCCGCCTGTTCCAGGTGACCAACTACATCCGCATCGCCGCCGTGGTGCTTGTTGGCCTTCTGACCTTTATCGCATTCATCTTCATCAACAACACGATTCGCCTGTCCATCACGGCGCGTCGTCGTGAGATTGCGATTATGCGTCTGGTCGGCGCCAGCAACGGCTTCATTCGTGGCCCGTTTATCACTGAGGGCGTACTGCAGGCCATTTTGGGCTCGCTGCTTTCCATCGGCGTTCTGGAGTTGCTGCGCAATCTGATGATTCCTCGTCTGCAGGAGAGCATCGGCTGGATGTCGTTTGCCCTGCCGATGCAGTACTACCTGGTGACCTATGCTGCGCTGATTCTGGTCGGCGTGATTATCGGTCTCTTTGGTTCTGCCATCGCTATGCGCCGCTACCTGCGCGTGTAGGCATGCCTGGAATTCATCCCTTCCAACGGGTCGTCTCTTATGGGGCGGCCCGTTTTTTGATTCCTAGGGGACGGCAGGAAAGCGAATCATTTGGGTAGACTCTTTGGAGTTCGCAATCGATAGTTAGGAGGCGCCATGGGGCGCAATAACAAGCATAAGCGTGGAGCTCGCAATAAGCGCGGGCCGGTGCGCAGCGAACGCCGTCCGAGCCTGACCGGGCGCGTGCAGCTCCATGAGCACAGTGCCTATGTCATAACCGAGAATGGCGACTACAAGGTCATGGGCCGCGGCAAGCGCGAGATCATGGATGGCGATACCGTTGCCGTGAGCATTAAGAACAGCCCGCACGGTGAGCGGCGCGCCGTGATCGAGGGCGTGGTCGAGCGTGCAGCCATAAGCGTGGTGGGCACGTACCAGACCGCCGGTCCGCTTGGTGTGATCGAGCCGCTCGATTCGCGCCTGAAGGCCGACTTCTTCATCCTGCCCGAGGATACCTCGGCGGATCGCCTGGGCGTCCGCCCGGGTGATGCTGTTGTCGCGCGCATTTTGACCTACCCGACGCGCCTGGAATCGGGCACTGTGACGATCGAGCGCCGCATTGGCGGAGATGACGCGCC
>CALLRY010000211.1:0-2325 GCA_938014285.1 uncultured Collinsella sp.
TGAGCGTTTCGCCGGTAAGCCCATGGTTTCCGTTGGTGTTTCCAAGGCCCTGTCTGTCGAGGCTGCTGGTAAGCTGATCGACCGCGCGCTCGCCGCCAAGGGCGACGACACGGTTGCCGCTGCCGCCGATGTCGAGGACGAGGTCGAGGAGAAGGAGTCCATCGGCCACGTCATCTACAAGCACCTCATGAACGGCGTCAGCCACATGCTGGTCTTCGTCGTTGCCGGTGGTGTTCTGACCGCCATTTCGTTCCTGTGGGGCATCACGTCCTTTGATTCGACGGCTGCCGACTACAACAGCTTTGCTGCGATGCTCAAGATCATCGGCGGCATCGCCATGAACCTTATGGTTCCGGTGCTTTCCGCCTACATCGCCGAATCCATCGGCAAGCGCCCGGCGCTCGTCCCCGGTTTCGTTGCCGGTATGATTGCCATCCAGGGCCTGCCTGTTAACGCCGAGACCGGCATGATCGACGCCGGTGGCGCCGGCGTGGGCTTCGGCTTCCTGGGCGGCATCGTCGGCGGCTTCCTCGCCGGCTATGTCATCCTGCTGCTCGAGAAGGTTTTCTCTAAAATTCCCGCGAGCCTTAATGGCCTGAAGGCAATCTTCCTGTATCCGCTGTGCTCTACCGCCATCGTCGGCCTGGTCATGCTCGGTATTTCCGGCCCCATGGCTGCCATTAACCAGGGTATGATGGATTTCCTGCAGAGCCTCGGTAACTCCGGTCCGGTGATCCTTGGCCTGGCCATCGGCTGCATGTGCGCCTTTGATATGGGCGGCCCGGTCAACAAGGCTGCTTACGCTACTGGTACCTTCCTGCTCGGTACCGCTCTCGAAGCTGGCGTCGGCACCGAGACCTACAACTTCGGCACCAACTTCATGGCTGCCGTCTCCGCCGCTTGCATCGTTCCGCCGCTGATCACCACCTTCGCCGTCGTTGTCGGCAAGAAGTACTTCAGCCAGGAGGATCATGACGCCGGTATCGTCAACCTCATCCTTGGTTGCACCCACATCACCGAGGGCGCCATTCCGTTCATGACCAAGAACATCTGGCCCGTCATGCCCATCATGATGCTCGGTTCTTCCATCGCTTCCATCTTGACCATCTTCTTCAACGTTCACGATCCGGCGCCTCACGGCGGCTTCCTGGTCCTGCCCGTTGTCGAGAACGGTCCGCTGTGGGTCCTCGCGATCCTCATCGGCGCTGTGGTCGGTGGTATCCTGTTCGTGGCCTTCAAGAAGTACGACTTCGAGAAGAATCAGAAGGCCGCTCCTGTAGCCAAGTCCGTTGAGGCCCCCAAGGCCGCTGCCGTCGAGGCCCCCAAGGCCGAGGCTGCCGACTTCGTGAAGGTCGAGAATGTCTTTGTCGCCGAGGACTTCGCTTCTCGTGACGAGGCTCTGAGCTTCGTTTCCAACCAGGCTGTCAAGGCCGGTATCGCCAGCGACGCCGACGCCGTGATGAACGCCTTCCTGGCCCGCGAGGCCGAGGGCACCACGGGTATGATGGAGGGCTTCGCCATCCCGCATGCCAAGTCCGACGCCATTACCGAGGCTGCCGTCATCGTCGTCAAGGACGAGTCCGGTGTGACCGGTTGGGACACCATGGACGGCGCTCCCGTCAACGTGGCCATCGCGCTGCTCATCCCGGGTGCCCAGGCCGGCACCACGCACCTTAAGATCCTGTCCAAGGTCGCCGAGGCGCTCATGGACGAGGACTTCCGTGCCACCGTCAAGGGTTCCACCGACGCCGCCAAGATCGCCAAGACGATCAACGCCCGCCTGGTCTAATCCCGCAACACGCGAATACCATCGCCCCCTGTATAAAAGGCGGAGTCCCTCTCCAGGGCCTCCGCCTTTTTTCTATCCCTCCCATAAGTTGCGGTGAAATAGGGACTGTTTAAACTATTCAACCCCAAATACAGTCCCTATTTCACCGCAACTTATAAAAGGATATAGAGGGGGCTACCTATCGAGTCTTTATCGCGAACAGTTCTTCAGCCAGAATTCCGTTCGCACGATATTACTTTGGACCGACCGAGTTTCCGCAGCTTGCTCGCCGGGCGGGGCGATTAAGTTTGTCGCGAGTTCCGCACGCACTTAATGTGCTTTCCGTCTTGCGCAGGACTGTAGAGCAGCAAACTTAATCGCCCCGCCCGGTGAGCAAGCGGACGACAAACACATCTGTCCAATAATTCGTCTGAAACACAATGAAAAACCGTTTGATGTGAGTTAATATAAATAACGTCGTGAATCTGACTCCTGCCACATGCATGACAGGGGTTAAACACAAAAAGGAGTCAACTATGGTTTCTGAGAAGGCTACC
>CALLRY010000212.1:0-8791 GCA_938014285.1 uncultured Collinsella sp.
TGCTCAAGTCCTCCAGCGTGTTGGAGCTCGAGCTGTCCGCGCCGCCCTGGTCGCCGGACGCGTTGCCCGACGAGCCGTCCTTGCGCGTGAGCTGAATCTCGAGGTTACCGTTGTCGTTATAGTAGGCAGACGTCACGACCCAATTGGCATCAAAAACGGGCGTCGAGCCGTCGTCGGTCAGAATCACGGCATTCGAAAGATCGGCCCCACGCGACTTTAGGAGCTTCTTGGCGTTGGACCAGTACTGACCCGGGATATCGCTCAGGTCGACGGTACCGGACTGGGTAGTCTCGGTCTGCTCGGCCGTGGTATCAGTCGTGGCGCCCCGCTTGTTGAGCATGCCCGACACGATGGCAAACACAACCGACAGGGCAAAGAAGATCGCCAGCACGATCAGGATTTTCTTGATCACGCCCGACGAACGCGAAGGCTTCTTCTCCTCGTCCTCGCCATACTGAGGGATGGACTTGGGATACTCGCGATACGGCTCACGCGCATATCGGTCGCGCGACTCGTAGCGCGGCTGTGCCGTGCGCGGCATATATGTCGTCTGTTGAGGTTTTGGAATGGGATTTTGCAGCAGGTCATCATAAGGGTCTGCCGCCGCGTTGCCGTAGGGACTCCGCGACGAGACACCATACGGGTCCTGCGCTGCGTTTCCGTAATTCACAACGCACGTGGGATCGGCCGACGCCTGCGTCGTATCGGGGGCAGCGTAGCCGGGATTCGGCACGACGCGGGTCTCATCGGCGCCATTGCCCGTCCGCGGGGAGCCGTAGCCACCCATTACGGTCGTCTTATCCTGGTCCATGCAACGATTCCTTTCCGTCGCCCGTAAGCATCAAGTTATCCATGCATTCTACCCGCGCAAAAGCCTATGATGGGCAAAGGCCGTCGGTATCTACAAGACATGCGCGGCCGACGGTCACAATCGAATCGAGGATACGTCATGGCAAAAAGCAAGCTCATCAAAGACACGACGCGTGCCGAGCGCGAGGAGATCATCAAGCTAGCACTCGCGGGCTGCGGCAACGGCAGCTGCGACAACTGCGGAAGCTGCAGCTTGGGAGCCGGCGATCCGTATGGCACCTACCAGCCCTACATTGACGGCGAGATGGAAATCGCCGACATCAACATGATGGTCGCCGAGCGCAACGCCAAACTCTTCGGCCTCCAGCGCGGCTAGACTTTTTGATCCGTTTTTCCTCCGTCCCCAAGGGATCAAAAAGTCCCCGGCGGCGCTGTGTTTTGCGTCACCGGGGACAGTTCAGATTACTCCCTGCCGCTTTGCTCTACTCGTTGGGCACGTATGTGGCCTTGGCTCGCTCGGGCGTTACATCCTGACCGCAGGAATAGCTCGAGTCGAAGGCGTGCGCAACCAAGTCGTGGGTATCCCATGCCATGCAGTCAAACTCGCCAGTATCGAGGACAACGATATAGCCCTTGCCGTCGTAGTAGAAATGATCCTCGGTGTAGTTATCGTCATCGTCGATGTTGTCTTCGGACACGGAGTCTATATCCGGCTTTGCCGTCTTAATTGCCTGCTTGGCCTCGCTCTTGAGGGTGTCGAACGAGAGCCCATGCTGCGCAAGCGAATCCTCGAGCGAAACCTGCTCACCCGTCTTGAGGTTGTAGTACGCCGACCTCGTCACCCGTTCCGATCGATACGGAGGTTGATAGCTGTCGGTGTAGGTTCGCACGCAGGCGATATCGCCGTCAATCGAGACGATCTCGGCGGTATACATCATGGTCACGCGGCTGTCCTCGTCATCCATCGAGGCCTGCTTGCTCGCATCGAGCGTGTCCGCAACGAGCTGGACCATATCCTTGTTAAACTTGGCGACGCCCACGCCCTGGCCTTTCACCTGGGGGTAGGTCCACGTAGCCGTAATCTGGCATGTGTCATCGGGAGACGGATTCAGCGGGCCCTCGCCAACTGCAGCCGTAAAGTCAACATCCTGCGTGGCAGAGACGGCCTCGTAGCCCACCTGCGCACTGCCATCGTCCTTCGACTTCAGCTGCTCCAGCGTCGTGGCGACCGATGCGATGGTTTCGTTTACCGAATCCTTATCGTAAACTAGCACGCCATAAACGCCAGAAAAAGGAGCGAAAGACACATACGCCTGATGGGGAGCCACACTAACATCCGGCGTATAGACCTTCTCAATCTTGCCATTCTTATACGCCCAGACTTCAAGATGCGCAGCGGCCGCGTTATCCACACGGTCCACCGGTTCATCGGAATACTCAATCAGTAGCTCATCTTGGCCGTCGCCATCAAAGTCAACAAGTTTGGCATAGGCAACACCCTGGGCTCCATACGTAGATTGAGAATCATCAATCTCGACAGCCTCGCCCTCGCCGTACTTCTTTTGGTACTCGAGGATCTTGTCGGTAAATAGCTCGTTTGCCGTCTTGACCGCCGCCTTGGCAGAGGCCTTGGCCTCCTTCTTGGACTGCGTGAGCTCAACGTTCTTAGGGGCGTCCGAGCCTTCCTTGGTGTAATCCACCTTCATGGTGCTGGTGCTCTTCTTTTTGCCCTTGCCCGAGGTAATGGTCATCTGGTACTTCTGGTCAGGCAGCTCGCCAAAGTCCTCCATGGCAAAACCGTCCTCACCATCGACCTTAATGGTGTAGCTCTTGCCCTTGCCGGACACCGGCGCCAGCTCGACGGTATAGCTCTTGAGCTTTTTCCCTTTGCTGTTCTTGGGCAGCACTTTGGTCTCGCATGCGCAGACAACGTAGCCCTTGCCGCCCGAAGTCACCTCGGACGACGAGCCGATGCGCGGCACGACGACGATTGCCGCTACGACGGCAACAACGGCCACACCACCGATAACGGCCGCGACGATGCGGCCCCTGTGCTTGGGCTTCTTGGGCTGAGGCGTCAGATCGAACGGCTCGGCGGGCTCGGCGAACGGCTGCTCATATTGAGGCTGTGCCGCCATGTGAGCCGGAGCACCTTGTGCGGCCTGCCGCCCCGCAGGAGCTGATGACGGCGCAGGCGCAGCAGGGTCGCCCACCAGCGCGCTTTCCCCTACCGGAAACGCCACGGGCTCCGCTTGATCCTCGGCGGCGTCCACACGCGTTCCGCAACTCGTGCAAAACATGGAGCCATCGGGTATCTGAGCTCCACACTTGGTGCAATACATCGCATCTCCCGTCTCTCGTCGCAGCCGCAATGCGCCCGCGTAGTTCTTCCAACTACACCGTACGAGAGAAATCTCCATTCTTGTTGCGCAACATTGCCGCCGCATCAAAAAGCCCCGCCGGGCCTTGAAGGCACGACGGGGCGGACAAGCGGCTATGGGAGGCGGGCTTAGAACAGACCGGTGATGTTGCCGTCGTTGTCGACGTCGATATTCTCGGCCGCGGGAACCTTGGGCAAACCCGGCATGGTCAGAACGCTGCCGGTCAGCGCGACCACAAAGTGGGCACCGGCGGAAACCTTGAGCTCGCGCACGGTGATGCGGAAGCCCTCGGGAGCGCCCAGTGCCTTGGCGTTGTCGCTAAAGCTGTACTGCGTCTTGGCCACGCACACCGGCAGGTTGCCAAAGCCGTTCTCGCGCAGCTCGGCAAGCTGGCGCTTGGCAGCCGGCGTAAAGTCGACGCCATCGGCGCGGTAGACCTTAGTGGCAACAGCCTCCAGGGCGTCGGCCACATCGGCACCGTCCTCGTAGGCAAACTTGAGCTCGCTCGGCTGCTCGATCAGGCGCATGACCTCATCGGCCAGGTCGAGCGCGCCCTCGCCGCCCTTAGCCCAAACCTCGGACAGCTTAACGTTGACACCGAGCTTCTGGCACTCGGACTCGATGAGCTCGAGTTCGGCCTCGGTGTCCGTCGGGAAGCGGTTGATGGCAACCACGCAGGGCAGACCGTAGACGTTCTGGATGTTGTCGACGTGACGCAGCAGGTTGGGCATGCCGGCCTTGAGCGCCTCGAGGTTCTCTTCGTTGAGGTCGGCCTTGGCAACACCGCCGTTGTACTTAAGGGCGCGAGCGGTGGCGACGACCACGACGGCGCTGGGACGAACGCCCGTCATGCGGCACTTGATGTCCAGGAATTTCTCGGCACCCAGGTCGGCACCAAAGCCGGCCTCGGTAATGGCGACATCGCCAAAACGCATAGCCATACGCGTGGCCATGATGGAGTTGCAGCCGTGGGCGATATTGGCGAAGGGGCCGCCGTGGACAAACGCGGGCGTACCCTCAAGCGTCTGCACCAGATTGGGCTTGAGCGCATCCTTGAGCAGTGCGGCCATAGCTCCCTGGGCCTTAAGGTCGCGTGCGCGGACGGGCTTGCCAGCATAGCTGTAGCCGACAACGATCTCGCCCAAGCGTTCTTTAAGATCGTTGATGCTCGTGGACAGGCACAAGATCGCCATGACCTCGGAGGCAACAGTGATGTCGAAGCCGTCCTCGCGCGGCACGCCCTGGGCCTTGCCGCCAATGCCGTCGATGACATGGCGCAGCTGACGGTCGTTCATATCGACAACGCGCTTCCAGGTGATGCGCTTAACATCGATACCGAGCTGGTTGCCCTGCTGAATATGGTTGTCGAGCATGGCGGCCAGCAGGTTGTTGGCGGCACCAATAGCATGGAAGTCACCAGTAAAGTGCAGGTTGATGTCCTCCATGGGGATGACCTGCGCCCAGCCGCCGCCGGCGGCACCGCCCTTGACGCCAAAGACGGGGCCGAGCGAAGGCTCACGCAGGGCCACGGCGCTCTTGATGCCACGACGGCGCAGGCCATCGGCCAGACCGATGGTCGTAGTGGTCTTGCCCTCGCCCGCCGGCGTGGGGTTGATGGCGGTCACGAGGACGAGCTTGGCCTGGTGATCAGTTGGCTCATTGAACAGAGAGTAGTCGACCTTAGCCTTGTCGAAGCCGTACGGAATCAGGTGCTTTACGTCGACGCCGGCGTTCTTGGCAACCTCGGTAATGGGCAGCGGCGTGACGGAACGTGCGATTTCGATGTCAGTAGGCATGGGCGGTCCTTTCGTTACCGGATGAGAAAAAGACCAATTCAGCATAGCACGGGCGCACAATAGTAAAACACCCACAACCGACAAACGGCGATATGTTTATCCAATGCTCAGCGATAGCCTACAAACCCGTCCTAAACGGTCGGCTCAATTCCTAAGTGCTCAAAGGTGCGAAGCGTTGCCTGGCGGCCCTGGGGCGTGCGAATCATCAAACCGCACTGCAGCAGATAGGGCTCGTAGACATCCTCGAGCGTTCCCGGGTCCTCGCCCACCGCGCTGGCAAGCGTCGTCAGGCCCACGGCACGGCCGGAGAACGTCTTGGCAAGCGTCTCCAAGATACGAATGTCCATCCAGTCCAGGCCGAGCTCGTCGATCTCGAAGAACTCGAGCGCCTGACGGCAGATATCGAGCTCGATAGAACCGTTGCCGCGCACCTGCGCATAGTCGCGCACGCGTTTGAGCAGACGGTTGGCGAGGCGCGGCGTGCCGCGCGAGCGCGAGCCGATCTCGAGCGCGCTGGGATGGTCGATTGTCACGCCCAGGATGGTTGCCGAGCGCGTCACAATCTGGGCGAGTTCCTCGACGGTGTAGTAATCCAAGCGATACGAGATGCCAAAGCGATCGCGCAGCGGGCCCGTGAGCATGCCCGAACGGGTCGTGGCCGCCACCAGCGTAAACTTGGGAATATCCAGGCGAATCGAGCGCGCCGCCGGACCCTTGCCGATCACGATATCGAGCGCAAAGTCCTCCATCGCGGGATACAGGACTTCCTCGACCGAACGGTTCAGACGGTGAATCTCGTCGATAAAGAGCACATCACCCGGCTGCAGGTTGGTAAGGATGGCAGCCAGGTCGCCGGTGCGCGCGATGGCCGGGCCGCTCGTCGTCTTGATCTGAGCGCCCAGCTCGTTGGCGATAACCGTGGCCAGCGTGGTCTTGCCCAGACCAGGAGGGCCCGAGAAGATTACGTGGTCGAGCGTCTCGCCGCGGCTCTGCGCCGCCTCGATGAGCACGCGCAGGCTCTGTTTGATGTGCTCCTGACCGCAGTAGTCGTCCAAGCGCTGGGGGCGCAGGGTGCGGTCGACATCGAGGTCCTCGGGCGTCAGCTCCGAGCCCACCATGCGCTCGCCGTGCGCCATGGATGCCGCCGGCGAGTTACCGGGCGTAGCCCACAGGTCCTGAGAGTCATCGGCTTCCCACATCACGCATCCATTCCGAGTCGCTTAAGCGCCGCGCCGAGCAGATCCTCGACACGCATATTCTGCCCATCATACCCGCTCAGGGCAACATCGGTCTCCTGCGGGCTAAAGCCCATGGAAAGGAGCGCCGCACGGGCGTCATCGATCGCCGAAGGAGCGGCGGCGGGAACCGGCATCGCAACCTGGCCGGGAATCACGTCGACCGGCACAAAGCCCTTGTCCTTGGCAAAGGTGCTCTTGAGCTCCAGGATCAGACGCTGCGCGGTCTTTTTGCCCACACCGGGAACCTTGGCCATGCCTTTGTCGTCCTCGGCCATCACCAGGGAATACAGCTGTCCCACGGTATAGGTGGAGAGCACGGCAAGCGCCAGGCGCGGACCGACACCCGACACGGACACGAGCCGGTCGAACATCGTGCGCTCGTCCTTGGAGGCAAAACCAAAGAGCGTCATGGCGTCCTCGCGCACCTGCATACGGGTATAAAGGCGGACCTCGCCGCCAGGCGTAGGCAGCGTGGCGGCAGTGCTGCCCGAAATACCGAGCTCAAAGCCCACGCCCGATACATCGACAACGGCCGAGCTCATCGTGGCCTCGACAAGCGTTCCATGGAGCTGGGAGATCATCAGTATCCGGTTCCTCTCTGTTGATAGAACTCGCCACCGGTAAGCGCCCGGGTGCGGCTGAGGTTAACGTGGCAGATGGCGCAGGCCAGGGCATCGGCGGCATGGTCGGGATGCGGGTCGTGATCGAGCTGCGTGAGCGTACGAACCATATACGCGACCTGCCGTTTGTCCGCGGCGCCGGTGCCCACAACGGCCTGCTTAATCTGCATAGGCGTGTACTCGCCAATCTCGAGCGCGCATTCCGAAAGCGCCACGAGTGCAGCACCGCGGGCATGCGCCGTTGGGATGGCCGAGCGAACGTTGGCGCCAAAGTAAATGCTCTCGATAGCAGCGGTATCGGGTCGATAACGCTCCACGACACCCTTGAGGTCGCGGGCGATGTGAGACAGGCGCACCGCGAGCGGGCTTCCGGCACTGGTCTCAATACAGCCGTAGGCACGGCAGCGAACCTCGCCGCGCCGCTCCTCGATAATCCCCCAACCCGTATGGGCCAAACCGGGGTCGATGCCCAAAATGACCAAGCCAACCTCCCCTCGCCACAAGCGCAGCACAAGGCAACGCCCCGCGCACTATTCACGAACGTCTGTTCTAGAATAACACAACGGGGCCGAGATGCTTAGTTGAAGTATCGGGGTTGGGAGCGAATCCCATCCCATAGTTAGTTTTGAGAGAAAAAGGGGAACTGCCTCGGATCAACCGGCGGCTGCGGCATCGGCGTGCCCTGGGGCCCGCCCTGCGGTCCGCCCTGGCCGCCCATCATCTTTTCGATGGCGTCCTGGACCTCGCCCTCAAACTTTTTCATGCCCTCATGCAGGCGACGCTGGCCATCCTCGGAGCGCAGCTCTTCCATCTGCTCGGGCGAAATACCCAACAGGTCACCCAGTATGCCCATCATCTCGCCACGCATGCGCTCGCTTGTATCCTCGTCGGCAAAGCGGTTCACCTCAGCGCGCGCCAGCGCATCGACCGTCATGCGTTCCTTGCCGCTCAGCCCCAGGTCGGACCACGCGAGCATGTACGGCCAGGCGCGCTCGACAAACGAACGGGCCGAGACGATCGGCGCCGTCGGCAGCATGCGGCGGGCGGCCTCGCCCTGACGCACGAGCATCAGCAGCAGCGAGCATGCCTCGGGCTTGCCGGCGGCCATCGGGATGTCGTCGAAGGGTCGGTTGCGGTCCACGTGCGCCTCGAGTGTGCCATCGACCTCGCCCGGCTCGAGCCCACCGAGCAGCTGCGCCGCGCGATCGAGCATGTCGACCGGGCCGTCGAGCGTCGAGAGCGCCCGCGCCAGTACGCGCTCCATGCAATCTTCCACCGCGTTGAGCGTCACGAGCTCCTGCGGCACCACGGCAGACGTACGGTTGCGCACGCGCGCCACAAACTCGAGGGTCGACAGATACACATCGCCAAAGGGCGCGTAATCGCCCTGGTAGCCACCGCAAAGCGCCGGTGCCGCTAACGCGTACTCGGTCTTGGAAAGCGGGCTCAGAGCCATCGCGCCCAGCTCGAGCGCCGTGTCCTCCAACATGAGGCCCAGCGTACGCGAACGCAGGCGCTCGGCATCGCCCGCCGACACATCGCGGTCGAGCACGCGCGCCGCATCCGGCGCATCGCGCTCAACCGTGCGAATATGCAGGCGCTCGGCAATGGCGCGAACGGCGGCGCAACGGGCGGCTTCGGCCTCTTCCTGCGCCGGCGTAAAGATGCGGTTGCGGTCCAACACCAGGCCGATCACGTTGCGCGAGCCCAATGCATCGACAGCCAGCGCCGCAAGCAAAGAAGACGGCAGATCGCCCTCGAGCGCCACCACGGCGCGCGACGTGCCATGGGCACGGGCGTTATCGCGCACGGCGAGCACCAGCGCCTGCCACAACCACTCCTCGGAACGAAACTCGGGCAGTTCGTGGTCCTCCAAAGCATCGAGCATTACGCCGCGCTGAATCTCCTGAACCAGCAGGCTCTCCTCAAAGCACGGCGCCTGGGCC
>CALLRY010000213.1:0-1520 GCA_938014285.1 uncultured Collinsella sp.
GTGTTTCCCATGACGGGCAAGCCGCTGCCGTTTATTAGCTACGGTGGCTCGTCGATTATTGTGTCGCTTATGCTCGCCGGTCTGATCCTGCGCGTTTCGTATGAGAGCGCCCGTCGCGATGAGTACGACCGTCGCCGCGAGAGCTTTGCCGTTATGGATGAGAGTACCGCCGGCGTGCCCCACGTGCGCGGCGAGCGATCTTCGCGTAACGGCTTTACCGTTCTGGATGGCTCTGCGACCGAGCCGGTAGCCCGTCCGCGTCAGCGAACGGCGCCGCAAGGTCGTCCGCAGCGCCCCACTCCTCGCAATGCGGGCGGCGGATATAATCGAATCGATTTGAATTCGGACCCGTCGGCGCGTTTGCGCACCGATGACCAGGGACCGCGTGTACGAAGGGATTACCATGACCGATAAGATGACCGTTGCTATTGCAGCCGGCGGCACGGCAGGACATATCAACCCCGCGCTCGCCTTGGCCGAGGAGCTGCGTGACCGCGGTCATCACGTCGTGTTCGTGGGCCAGTCGCGCAAGCTCGAGGGTCGTCTGGTTCCCGAGGCCGGATTCGATTTTGTGCCCATCACGGTCACGGGCTTCGATCGCTCCCGTCCCTGGACGGCGCTGACCTCGCTGTGGCGCGTCAACAAGGCGAAGCGTGCGCTTGCCAGTCACTTCTCAAAGGTCGGTAAGCCCGATGCCGCTATCGGCTTTGGTGCTTACGTTGAGGTCCCGCTGCTGGGTTGGTGCAAGGGCGCCGGCGTTCCGTATCTGCTGCACGAGCAGAACTCTGTTCCGGGTCTGGCCAATAAGATGATGAACTCACATGCCGCCCGCGTGTGCATTTCGGTACCTGCGGCCCGCGCGGTCTTTGAGCGTGAGGGCGACCCCGACCATGTGCTCATGACGGGCAATCCTGTGCGTCGTTCGGTGATCGAGGGCGATCGCGCCCGCGGTCGCAAGACGCTCGGTGTGCCCGAGGACGCGACGCTTCTGCTCGTCTTTGGTGGTTCGCTCGGTGCTCAGCATCTCAACGAGCGCGTTGCCTCGCTCAAGAGTGAGCTGCTGACCCGCGAGAATCTCTACGTTTTGCATTCGACGGGTGCCGACGGCTTTGAGGAGACCGAGCGCGCTTTGGCGCTGACGCCCGAGGAGGCGAAGCGCTATCGAGTCCAGCCCTACATCGACAACATGGGCGATATGCTGGCTGCGGCCGATTTGGTGCTCTCGCGTTCCGGTGCCTCGAGCGTGGCCGAGATCGCCGCGCTTGCCGTGCCCTCGGTACTCGTGCCGTACCCGCACGCCACGGCCGACCACCAGACCACGAATGCGCGTTACCTGGTCGATGCCGGTGCCGGCGTGCTATGCGCCGATGCCGATATCGACGCCCCTGCCTTTGCCGACGAGCTGCTGCACCTGATCGATGACGCTGCGGCGCGTGATGCGATGCGTCAGGCGGCGCGTGGCTTGGCCCAGGACCGTGCCGCCGCACTTTTGGCCGATGCGGTAGAGGGATTGCGTTAGT
>CALLRY010000214.1:0-2805 GCA_938014285.1 uncultured Collinsella sp.
CAGTTTTCGACCACTTGGCATTGGTGCCGGACCTGTCCTGCGTCTTGGCATCGGCAGCTATGTCCTTAGCCGTGCCGCCGGGCGTTCCGTTTTCGAAGCGCCACAACAGCCATAGGTGAGAGAAGGAGTCCAGGCCCTCAACCGCTGCGTTGGAGGCAAATTCCGGCTCAAAGACGATGCGTCCCTGCAGATGAGGCGCCAAAAAGCTGTTGCGCGGAATGCCGAACTTCTGCGGCAGGTCGGTATGTATGTGTGCGATAGGTTCCATGCCGGTCATTGTACGGCATGGAGGCGTGGGGCGTTGCGCGCAATTCTTCGCCGCGGTCCTCCGTCGTGCAACCAACGGTTGCTTGGAAGGGCACCTGCTGCCGCGTATGCTTAAGCCATCAACCAGCAGAAAGGAGCCGCTATGGCCTTTGCAGAAAAGCTCATCGCCGTCCGTCGCGCCCATCACCTTACCCAGGAGCAGCTCGCCGCTAAGCTCTTCGTCGCACGCCAAGCCGTCAGCCGTTGGGAGCGTGGCGAGGTCACACCGGGCATCGACATGATGAAGCTCATTGCAGCCGTAACCGGAGAACCCTTGTCTCACCTGCTCGAAATGCCCGAGCACTATTGCCAGAGCTGCGGCATGACACTCACGCCCGACGACTGCGGCACCGATGCCGCGGGCACCGCGACCGACCATTACTGCAAGTGGTGCTACGACCACGGCAAGTACACCTACGAGACCACGATGGAGGCGATGATCGAGGACTGTGCCCCACGGCTGGCGCAAAACACCGGCATGTCGCTCGACGAAGCCGTCTCGTTCATGGGCGCCGTCCTGCCGCAACTGGAGCGCTGGCGCACCGTGCAGGAAAACGAGGAGCGCTACGGCGCCGAAGCCCGGAAGCGCTACGGCGACGAGGCGATCGACGCAGCAAACGAAGCACTGCTGGACATGGACCCCGAGACATGGAACGACATGAAGGAACTTGAACGCGCTATTCTGGGCCAACTCTCGATTGCCATGGGCGATGGCGATGCGAATGGAAGCGAGGCTCGCAAGCTTGTCGCGATGCATCGTCGTTGGATTGGTCTCAACTGGGGACGCGAACCCCAGAACGAAGCGTACCTGGGGCTCGCCCACGGCTATCTTGCCGACCAGCGCTTTATCGACTACTACGACAAGCCCTGCGGCACCGGAGCTACGGCGTTTCTGGTCCAGGCCATCGAGTCGTCTTTGGCGCGTGCATAGACCGCGGCGGCTTTGGGTATTTCAATCGAAACCTCAACCGATTGGAGACCCATGGCTACTGATCACGAGCTCGTGCTCTACGTTATGACCGGCTGCCCGTATTGCATAAAGGTCAAGCGATTCCTTGCCGATAACGGTGTGACCATCCCCGAGCGCAATATCTCGATCGACGGCGATGCTGAGCAGGCACTCATCGCCGTCGGCGGAAAACGCCAGGTTCCCTGCCTGTTCATCGACGGCAAACCACTCTACGAATCGAGCGACATCATCGCATGGCTGCAGGAGAATCTGCTCTAGTACGCACGCTCTGTCCGTCCAGGGCCCCAGCCCATACGACCCAAACATATACACCAGCATCCAAAGTCGACATTTTTCGACATCTTTGGATGCTGGCGTACAGCTTTTGGGTAGTCATGGACGCTCTTAGCCGGCTAATTGTTTGAGGCGACCTTTGGATTATGGCTGTTTGACGCCTCTGGAAAGGTTTCCGAGAGGGCTGTGGTCAAAAAAGGGCAAATATGAGTACTGCTACCTGTTTAGTAGCAGCGATTTTGATCACTTCAGGAACTATTCAACGTTCCATACGTCCGTAGACGACGCTATTTCTCCTCATATGTTCAATAAAAGTAGCTCCTAATGGGAACAAATCTCATCAGGAGCTACTATTTATAGCAAAATAAATGCAACTATAATGGTAACAGTACTCATATTTGCCCTTTTTTGACCACGACCCTCCAGAATAGCCGCTGAGGACGACACTAAATGACAAAATCCGGCACTTGGACGTTCTTATATGACTAGCCATTGAAGGACACCTAACGACTACTCCCATTCGCGACACACTGTGTCGCGAATTAAGCTGGTCCCATTATCGAAGACCAGTGAGAGCTCCTGCTCAGAATCTCGATAGCTTAATAAAGCGCTCCCCTCCGGAAGTTCAATGAGCATCCAAATTCCAGGCTGAAAAGCAAAGGAGTATCGAAGCCGTCAATGCTCATTTCCTATCGAACACGCGGGTCAAAACAAGCTAATTAGCCTGATAAACTGTTTGTATTTTTGTCTACAAAACTGTATACAAAAAGAGTATCCGTTGACCTCTGCTCGACATTATGCCGATCGATAGGAGGCGCTATGGACGCTAAGCAGCTCGAAAAGATGATGGGGTTTGCTCCCGGAGAGTTGGAGAAAGCCGCGGAGGCATACGAAAAAGATGAGTGGCCGAAGGGTCGCACCATCAAGCTGGGAAGGCCGTCGATCTCCGATGAGCCAAGCGTTGTTTTATCGGCACGTGTGGGTGAGTCTGTTCTTGATGCGTTTGACGCAAAAGCAAAGCGCCATGGGCAAACACGCACGGAGCGACTCAGGGAGCTCATCACGCTCGATGCAATGATTGCCTAGTTACCCACCGCACCCAAACATGTACACCAGCATCCAAAGTCGACATTTTTCGACATCTTTGGATGCTGGTGTACAGCTTTTTGCTACATAGTCGTTGGGGACGTCCTTAAATGACCAGTCGTTAAAGAACGCCCCCGATGACTAGTTAGCCGTGGAAGCGAGCTGTGGGT
>CALLRY010000215.1:0-3484 GCA_938014285.1 uncultured Collinsella sp.
ATTGTGACCGATCCCGCCGTGCGCCGCGATACACTCGTGGCGGCGGTTGAACTCTTTGCCGCCAAGGGCCTGTTCCCGGTCGATGTGTGCGTGTCACCCATTCATGGTGCCAAGGGCAACGTTGAGTTTTTCCTGTACGGTACTAGATTTGAATCTGGCGACCGCTCGCAAGACGAGCTGCAATCCCAGGTATCGGTTTTGAGCGAGAAAGCTGCAGCGCTATGAAGGTCTTTCTGGTTCCCAATTACTACAAGCAAGAGGCGGTCGAGAGCGGTCTGATGCTCGAGCTTTGGCTGACGCGCCAGGGCTATGAGGTCGCATGGGCTGCCGACCAGCGATCGAAGATTCAAAGCGCGCCTGATATTGACGGCTCCGATCTGGTCATTACGCTCGGCGGTGACGGTACGTTGCTGCGCGCTGCCCGCATCCTCAACCATCGCGAGATTCCTATCCTCGGTCTTTCCTATGGACACCTGGGCTTTTTAACTGCTGCGAGCCCCGAGGAGCGCGACATCCTGCAGGTCGTGAGCGACGCCCTGTCCGGCGAGCTGCACGTGAGCCGTCGCGCCACCATCGCCGCGGATATCGTGTCCGTGCGCGAAGACGGTACGAAGGATGTCGTGCGCACCTTCGCACTCAACGACATGGCGCTTACCCGCGGTCCGCTGTCCGATATGGTCGAGTTTGACATCACGGTGTCCGGCCATCATATCGATCGACTGCGTGGCGACGGCGTGGTCGTGTCCACGGCGACTGGTTCTACGGGTTACGCGCTCAGTGCCGGTGGCCCCATCGTGAGCCCCGACTATACGGGCATGGTCTGCGTACCCATTGCGCCGCACACCATTCAGGCCCGTGCCTTCTTGACTTCGCCGAGTGATGTCGTCGAAATCTTTATGTCTGATGACCGTCCGAGCGTTCCGGCGATCGCTATCGATGGGCAGTTTATTACCTGTGATGGCACCGTTGAGAGCGTGGCGGTGCGTCGTGGGCCCGGTGATGTGCTGCTGCTTGATTACGGCCCCGAGAGCTTCTATAACTCGGTGAGCCGCGTATTCTACGGAGTCCGTCATGATCGATGAGCTGCAGGTTTCCAACATTGCACTCATTCGCGAGGCGACGTTGGTTCCGAGCGCGGGCCTAACGGTTCTGACTGGAGAAACCGGCGCCGGTAAGACCGCGCTGCTCTCGGCCCTCAAGCTTATTTTGGGCGAGCGTGCGGATTCTTCGACGGTGCGCGAGGGCGAGGCGCTTGCTAGCGTTGAGGCGCGGCTGTTCGACGGTCCACACGACACGGAGGGTTTCACGGTCCAGCGTAGCCTTTCTGCCGAGGGCCGCAGCCGCGTGAAGATTGACGGCCGCATCGCCAGCGTGCGCGAGCTTTCGGAGCGCGTTGGCGTGATGATGGATCTGTGCGGCCAGCACGAGCACCAGCGCTTGCTCGATCCGGCGCATCACGTTGCGATGGTCGATGCGTGGGCGGGACGTTCTGCGCTCGAGGCGCTCGAGCACTACCGTGCTTGCTTTAAAGCCTCGCGCGCGGCTGCCAAGGAGGTTCGTCGCGTCGAGGAGGCCTCGCGTGCGCAGGGGAGTCGTGTCGAGGAGGCGCGCTTCGCCCTGGAGCGCATTGCCGAGGTCGACCCCAGGCCGGGCGAGTATGAGGAACTCGAGGAACTGCTGCCGCGCTCCGAACATGCCGAGGTACTGGTTGCCACTGCTAGCGATGCCCATGCATCGCTTGTCGCCGAAGGGGGAGCGCTCGATGCCGTGAACAATGCCGTGGCAGAGCTTTCCCGTATGGCTACCGTCGATCGCAAACTGGGCGACATTGCCGATGCGCTTTCGGATGCCTGTATCTCCCTTGAGGATTGCGCGAACGAGCTTCGTGCCTATCGCGATGGCATCGCCTTCGACCCGCGCGAGCTCGCTCGCATGCGTGAGCGGTATTCCGACCTCAAGGGTCTGTTGCGTCAGTGGGGTCCCACTATGGACGATGTTTTTGCCATGCGCGATCGCTCGCAAGAGCTGCTGTCCCTGGTTGATGATGGCGACGAACAGATCAAAAAGGCGCGTGAAGCGCTTGGCGCGGCGGAGCGCGAACTGTTTGCTGCCGCCAAGGCGCTTAAGCGCGCTCGCAATACGGCGGCCCCGCGCTTCTGTCACGAGGTGGGCCGCCAGATGGCTCGCCTGGAGATGGGTAGTGCCGAGCTCGTCTGGGAGTCGCGTGATCTTCCCCGTGCTGAGTGGACGCCCGTTGGTCCTTCGAGCTACGAGCTGCTATACCGCAGCGGTGCCGGTTTGACGCCGCGCCCCTTGCGTCGAATTGCGTCGGGCGGTGAGCTCAGCCGCGTCATGCTGGCGAGCAAGGTTGTCCTCGGTAACGCGGACGGTGTCGATACACTGGTGTTTGACGAGGTCGATGCTGGTGTCGGTGGCTCCACGGCGCGTGCACTCGCGGGCGTGCTGGCAGATCTCGCCGCTACGCATCAGGTGATTGTCGTAACCCACTTGGCGCAGGTCGCCGTCATGGCCGACAAGCATTATGTTGTCAGCAAGGAACCGGGCGAAGTCCCCCAGACGCATTTGGACGAGGTAACCGGCGAAGCGCGTACCGCCGAGATCGCCCGCATGTTGAGCGGCGATCAGTCCGAGGCAAGCTTGGCCCACGCAAAGCAGATGCTCGAAGAAGCTCGAGGTTAGGTCGTAACAGCGGTGTTGGTGGGACAAAATAGACTGAAATTTTTGTCCCACTACGCGTTTTACTCAACGACCTTATCCGGCTGGATGAGCTCCTCGTAGTAGCTTATATGTTCGCGAGCGTCTTCAATCTCGGGCAGTAGGAAGTTGTAGATGACTTCGATGATCATCGTGGCGCTGATCTTGGAGAACGCAAAGTCGCCCGTCGTCAGTAGCGCTTCGTGGTTGACGGTATTAAAAGTGTAGTCTGCCAGGCGCGCAAGCGGGGATTTGCTGTCGCTGCTGATGACGACTACGGTTGCGCCGCAGTCACGAGCCGCTTTTGCCATGCGATTCAAACGGCGCGATTTGCCGGAGTTTGAGATTAGCACGATAACGTCGCCCGGGCGCAACGTGAGCGCAAAGCCGATTGATGTCTCGCTAATGGTGCTCGCCATGCAGCGTAAGCCCAGCTGCGAAAACTTAAACGTCGCATCGAGCGCGACCGCGTTCGTATTGCCCACAGCCGCAAACTCAATAACCCCTGCATGCTTAAGGGCATGCACAACAGCCGCCAGCGTATCGTGGTCGATACCGTCGATGGTCGCATTAAGCTCGCTCACCTTGGCAGCCAGGATGTTCTTGAGGCTCTGCTCCATATTGTCGAGCGAGACCTCGTCGGTCAGGCCCTCGTTGCGCTGGCTTTCCAAATCCCTCGCCAACGAAAACTGAAAGCTGCGGAAGCTACCAAAGCCCAGCTTGCGGCAGAAACGCGAAACGGTCGCCTCGGACGTGGCGGCAGCGCGCG
>CALLRY010000216.1:0-5955 GCA_938014285.1 uncultured Collinsella sp.
CGGCGGCGCGTGTCTGCGTTGACTTTGGGCAGCCCGGGTTTTCGTTGGCTGACGCCCCCACTCATAATGCTTGGGTCGGTGGGCTGATGTGTTGCGTCCCGTTGGGCTATAAGGTTGAAATGAAGGTGGACAGGCGATTTAGGCCTTCGTCCAGGTCTTTGTCGGAGACGCAGTAGCTTAGGCGGATGTGGCCTTCGGTGCCGAAACAGTCACCCGGGACTAGGGCTACGTTTGCTTCTTTGATGGCTTTAATGCAGAAGTCTTCGCTTGTTAGGCCGTACTGTTTGATGCTGGGGAAGGCGTAGAAGGCGCCGGCTGGTTCCACTACGTCGAGGCCCATGGCGTCTAAGGCTGCGAGTACGCGTTCGCGGCGGGCTCGGTAGACATTGAGCATGGGGGTTGGGTCGACGGTCAGGGCTCGGACTGCGGCGTCCATCTCAAAGGAGACGGCGCTCGATACTAAGTATTGGTGAGCCTTTGCGATCTCGGCGATGACGGGGGCTGCGGCTGCGAGCCAGCCCAAGCGCCAGCCAGTCATAGCCCAGGGCTTGGAGAAGCTCTCGATGACGACCGTCTGCTCGCGTAGCTCCGGGTGTCGCCGGGCGAAGCGCTCGTAGCCGTCCACATAGACGAGGCGGTTGTATACGTCGTCGCAGACTACGTAGATGCCCGTCTGCTCCGCTACGCGCGCCACGGCGTCGAGCGATGCCGCGTCGAGGATGCAGCCCGTAGGATTGTTGGGCGAGCAGATGACGATAGCCTTGGTCGCCGGGGTCACACAGACGCGAAGCGCTTCCTCGTCAATCTGGAATTGCGCGGGCTCCGTATCCAAAAAGACCGCCTTGGCATGGTTGGCCACGACGATGCTCTCGTACAAACCAAAAGCCGGCGTGGGGATGATGACCTCGTCGCCGGGGTTGAGCATAGCCATGAATGCTGCCGACAGGGCCTCGGTCGCGCCGTCGGTCAGGATGACCTCGTCGGCCGAAAACGCCAGGCCCGCGCCCCCCATATAGGCAGACAGCGCCTCGCGCAGGGCGGGGCGACCGTTGTTGGGCGGATAGTGCGTGTCGCCGCGGCCCAGCGAGGCCGTCACCTCGGCGCTAATCACGTCGGGCGTGGAAAAATCAGGCTCGCCGAGCGCAAGCGCAATGCATCCCGGATGCTGGGCGGCGAGCGCGTTGATTCGGCGGATGCCGGAGGGCTTGAGCGTGGCAAGCGAGGTATTCATGGGCAGATGCATGGCGTTCCTTTCGTAAGGGTTGCACTAGGATAGCGCGGCGAGGCGTCACCAGACGGTGTAACCTAAACGGAAACCATCCGGAAAGGAGGCGGCATGAAGACGACCGCACGCGGCGATGTACCAAAAACACTGCAAACCATTGCGTATATCAGCATTCCCAATAGCTCCGATCTTGAGTTTTTGCTCTGGGACCTGCAAGATGCCATCGCGGCCTATGCCCGGCTTTCCGACACCGTACTCCCCCACCCGGTTGACTTGAAGGCGGATGATGCCGGTGCAGTCGATGGCATGGTGCTCGCTGTTGATGATGCATTTGACGATGAGGCTATGATCGCTGTCGAGCAGATACTCGATCGCCTTGGAAATACAGAGACACGCATCTATGTCGTCGTCCAGGCCACGTCCAAAAACAACAAGCAGGCGGACGAAGTTCTCGACCGCCTGTATCGGGCATGTCTTCTACGTGACCTGCCATGGTGCGACGGCGTTGTCATCCGTGCCGGCAGCGGCATCGCAGCACTTCGCCACTCCCCGCGTATGGGCCTCTTGCGTCGGCCATTTTCGGAAGCGATGGATAAGCTTGTGGGCGCCGTGCGCATGGGCTGCTCCATTGAGCATGCGCAGCTGCTTGGCGGTGGCAATGCCGGTAGCGTCGATGCCGACGGCATGGTGCGCGTCAAGCCCGCGCTGCCCGCACCGATCTGGCGTCTCATCATGAAACGCCTCGGCACCCGCGCCCAATCAGATATCTAAATTACAGAGCGGCCCAGTCAACGGCCTCGCGCCAGCGCTCGACAAGGCGTTCCAAGCGCCACGCCGCATTGGCGGGACTCGTCGACGGCAGAACGATGGCCGACAGCCCCGTGCGTTCTTGTAGATAGCGCTTGAAGCGCCGACCAGCTGTACCACCGTTGCATATCACCTGCTCAATGGGAGCTGCGCCGGTAATGCGCTCGACATGCGCCGGAACGACGTTTTTGATGCTGGCGTCGCTTGAGCCCTTGATGTCACAGCCCTCGATCACGTCCCACAGGGCCACACCGCCGTTGAGCAGCATAGCCCGCCTGGCGGCAATCGAGGCGTCGAGCGTCGCGGGCTCGCCGCTCGCCAAAGAGTCTCCCCCGTTGGGCGGCACGGGCGCACCAAGGCATGCGGCCATCACGCGCCAAAAGCGGTTTTGCGGATTGCCGTAATAGAAAGCGTTGGCACGCGAGAGCACCGAGGGAAACGACCCCAACACCAAAACGCGCGAGCGCTCGTCAAACACGGGCTCAAACCCATGCTCAATATGTTGATAGCCCTCGTCCGGCGCAGCCACGAGCTAGGCCCTCAGCAGATAGCGCACCTCATAGGGCGCAAGTTCAAGGGAGCCTACCAGCTCGACCGTGGGCGCATCGTCGGCAAGCAGGTCGACGAAGGAGCCGTTGAGTTCGCCGGCTCCAAAGGTATAGGGCTCGTTCACGGCATTTACCGCCACGAGCACCGTCGCGTCGTCGCAGGCGCGCTCGAACAGCAGCTGCTTGTTCTGGATCACCACGTTGCGATAGGCACCATAGTTGAGGGCGCGAGCCGCCGCGTCGTTTGCCGAGCGCAGGTGCGCGAGCTGCGTGACAAATGTCGTCAGCTCGTTGGGCGCAGGCTCATCGAGCGCAGGTCGCAGCGCCCAATCGCCATCGGGGCCGCCCTTTTCGCCGGCAATCCCCCACTCGCTGCCGTAGTAGACGCACGGAATGCCCGGCATACCAAAGAGCATGCCATAGGCGGGGCGCAGGCACGACTTGTCGGTGAGGATGCTTGCCAGGCGCGGCACGTCGTGGTTGTCGACAAACGACAGCAGGTGCTTGCCGCGGTAGATGCACCAGGGGTCGCCGCCAAACTGACGGTGCAGCGAGTGCGCGATCTCGAACATATTAACCGAGTTAAAGCTGGAGTACAGGCCCTTGTAGCACTCGTAGTTGGTACAGGAGTCGAGCATCTCGTCGTTGACGATCTGGTTGTAGTCGCCGTGGAGCGTCTCGCCAATCAGCACAAAGTCGGGCTTGAGCTCACGGGCAAAGCCATGCAGACGACGCATGAAATCGCGGTCGAGCATATAGGCAACGTCCAGGCGCAGACCGTCGACGCCAAAGACATCGGCCCAACGGCGCACGGACTCGAGCAGGTAATCGACCACGGCGGGGTTTTGCAGGTTGAGCTTCACAAGCTCAAAATGGCCTTCCCAACCCTCGTACCAAAAGCCGTCGCCATAGCAGGAGTCGCCGTCAAAGCTAATGTGGAACCAGTCCTTGTAGGGCGAATCCCACTTGCGCTCCTGCACGTCGCGGAAGGCCCAAAAGCCACGGCCTACATGGTTAAAGACGGCATCGAGTACCACGCGGATGCCGCGGTCGTGCAGCGTCTCGCATACGGCGGCAAAATCGGCATCGCCACCCAGGCGACGGTCGATATGGCGCAGGCTGCGCGTATCGTAGCCGTGGCTATCAGACTCGAGCGGCGGGTTGATCAGCACAGCGCCAATACCGAGTTCTTGCAGGTAGTCGGCCCATTGGGCGATTTTCATGATGGGGGCATCGGGGTTGGGCGCGGCGTTGGCAGCCTGGGCGAGCTCATCCTCGGCAACGGGCGCGGCGTTTTCGCGCGGAGCCCCGCAAAAGCCCAGCGGATAGATCTGATAGAACGTCGTCTCGTATGCCCACATAACAGCCTCCCGGTAAGCTCAACACAACGACATCCATTGTATGCCCGCCGCGCAACCCCTCCCCCAAAAATAAGTTGCGGTGGAATAGTTCCTGCTTGGGTCTTCAGAGGCCTTAAACAAGAACTATTCCACCGCAACTGATGAGGGGACGTGATTAGGCAACGGGCTTTGCGCGGCGTATGGCTGGGAATAGCACCGTGATGGCGAGGATGACGCCTACGACGGCAATCGCCCCGCCCACGAAGCCGATCCAGGCGATACCGGGGCCCGACACCACGGCGCCACCAATCGCCGTGCCCGTACCAATACCGAGATTGAACAGGCCCGAGAAGATCGACATGGCAACGGCCGACGAATCTGCCGGCGTGTACTTGATGAGCTCGGCCTGGAACGCCACGTTAAAGGCCGTGGCGCAGCAGCCCCATAGTGCACAGACGGCAAGCACCAACACGAGCGCCGAGGCTGCGGGGGCCATAAGCAGCAGAGCCACCGGCACGCCGGAGAGCGTGATAGCCAAGAACGGGAAGCGATGCCCGTCGAACAGACGGCCAAACAGCCAGCTGCCCACCAGGCCAGAGCAGCCAAACGCCGTCAGCGTCATGGTGATGGCGCCCGCATCGACGTGCGCGACCTGCGCCAGGAAGGGCTCGATATAGCTGTAGCTTGCGTAATAGCCGGTCGCCATGAAGACCGTGACTGCGTAGAGCGCGATGAGGAGCGGGTTCTTGAGCAGCTCGGGCAGCTGTTTGACGGTAAAGCGCTCACCCGCCGGCATGGCCGGGAACACCGCTGCCTGGTAGACGACCGCGATGGCTGAGAGGCCCCCGACCACGGCAAACGTCATGCGCCAGCCCACGGCCAAGCCAATGGCGCGACCGAGAGGCAGGCCAAAGATCTGCGCGATGGACGAGCCCGTAGCGATCATGCTGATGGCGAGCGCGCCGTGGCGAGTGTCGACCAGGCGCGAGGCCATAATCGAGGCGACTGACCAGAACACGGCATGTGCGCAAGCGACCACCAGGCGCGCGCAGACCAGGATGGGATAGGTCGGCGCCACAGCGGACAGGAACTGGCCCAGCGAGAACACGGCCAGCACGCCCAGCAGCATCCGTTTGAACTCAAAGCGCGAGGCGAACACCATGAGCGGCAGCGACAGCAGCATGACGCCCCAGGCATAGACCGAGATCATGATGCCCGCCTGGGCCTCGGTGAGCGAGAACGACGCGGCGATATCAGTCAAAAGGCCGATGGGCATAAACTCCGACGTGTTGAACACGAACGCACAGCAGGTGAGCCCGATAAGCGGGAGCCACTGCCTGAGCGTGATGCCGTCTTGCCTTGCCTGACTCATATATAACGTCTCCAATCATTTTGAGTGGAGGCGATTATATAGCAACGGCCCCGCATCCGTCAGCAACAGATGCAGGGCCGAAAACAATTCGATACACAAAGGTTGCGTCGTCAATAAATAACTAAGCCAGCCCCAGCAATATGCCCGCCGAATGCACGACAAACGCCACGATCCAGGCGACCGTCACTTGAAACGCGAACACGGCAACGGCGTAGCGCGCGCCCAGCTCGCTCTTGACGGCGCCGATGGCTGCCACACAGGGCGGGTACAGCAGCGTAAAGACCAGGAACACATAGGCAGTGAACGGCGAAAACATGGTCGACAGTGCCGCGGGCGAGGTCGCGCCCAAAAGCACCGTGAGGGTCGAGATGACACTCTCCTTGGCGATAAGTCCGGTGACGAGCGCCGTGGATGCACGCCAGTCGCCAAACCCAAGCGGCGTCAGCGCCGGCGCAATGATGCTGCCGAGACCCGCAAGCAGACTCTGCGACTGATCGGCGACCACATTAAAGCGGATGTCGAACGTCTGAAGGAACCAGATGACCACGGTAGCGGCAAAGATAATGGTAAAGGCCTTGGTAATAAAGTCTTTGGCCTTATCCCATGCCAGCATCACCGTCGTCTTGACGCTCGGCAGGCGGTAATTGGGCAGCTCCATGATAA
>CALLRY010000217.1:0-1787 GCA_938014285.1 uncultured Collinsella sp.
AGGCCGTCGCCCAGCACATGGGCATTGCCCGCGCCACGGTGGCGGCAATTTGCAGCCGCGCGCATCGCAAGGTGGCAAACGCGCTGGTCAATGGACGGGCGATTGTCATCGAGGGCGGCAATATCGCGTACTCCCCCATTACCACGAAAACGGCCGCATGGCCAGCAAAGGAGGTCGACACCATGAGGGTGGCAACCACGTACGACAACGGCAACATCTTTATGCACTTTGGCCGCAGCGAGCAGTTCAAGATCTACGACATCCAGGATGGCAAGGTGCTCAACGAGCAGGTCGTAGGCACCGGCGGCACCGGCCACGGCGCCTTGGCGGGCCTGCTTGCCAACGGTGGCGTTGACACGCTCATTTGCGGCGGTATCGGCGGCGGTGCTATCAACGCGCTTGCCCAAGCCAGCATCACGGTCTATGCGGGCGCCCAGGGCAGCTGCGATGCCTGCGTCGAGGCCCTCATTGCCGGCACGCTCGCACAGAACGGCGAGGCCACCTGCGACTGCCATGGACATGATCACGAGCACATCCACGAGCATGGCGAGTCCTGCGGCTGCCACGGTCACCACGACCATGACGGGCACGAAGGCTGCGGCTGCCACTAGCGGCAAGCACCTCGTCGAGAACGCGCTTCCACGCGTGCGACAACCAGCGAACAAACGGCGAAGGCCGCCTGGAATACCATCCAGGCGGCCTTCGCCATACACGACTCAACTAGTCGTTACTTCTTGTTGCGCATCTGCGCTTCCATCTGGCGCAGCAGGTCCATATCGGACTTGGGGCCGCCCGTTCCCAGGCCGCCCATGCCGCCCAGCCCCATGGCATCCAGACCGGGAATATTGGGCATGCGCATCTTTTTGCCCTTCTTACCCTTCTTGCCCTTCTTGCCGCCGGCCTGCGCCTGATTGGCCATCGTGCGCATGCGGCCCATCATCTTGTTCATCTCGCCCCACTGCTTCATAAGGCTATTGACCTCGGTGGGGGTCACACCGGCGCCCTTGGCAATGCGGGCACGACGTTGACCGTTGATAATAGAGGGACGCAGGCGCTCCTCCTTGGTCATCGACATGATGATGGCCTCGTTCTTGTCAAAGATGCCCTCGTCCAGGTTGCCGCCCATCTGGTTGAGCGCGCGCTGACCACCGGGGAGCATGCCCAGAATGCCCTTCATGCCGCCCATCTTCTTGACGGCCTTCATCTGGTCGAGCATGTCGTTCATGGTGAAGCCCTCGCGCAGCATGCGCTCGGCAGCCTCGAGCTGCTCGGCGTCGGCTGCCTCCTGGGCCTTCTCAATGATGCCGACAACATCGCCCATGCCCAGAATGCGCTTGGCCATACGATCGGGATAGAACGGCTCCAGCGAATCGGGCTTCTCGCCCATGCTCACGAACTTGATGGGCTTGCCGGTCACCTGGCGCACGGAAAGCGCGCCGCCGCCACGGGCATCGCCGTCGAGCTTGGAGATGATCACTCCGTCAAAGTCGGTGCGCTCGGCAAAGGTCGAGACGACGTTGACGATATCCTGGCCGGTCATGGCATCGACGACCATCAGCACCTGATCGGGCTTGACGGCCTTCTTGATGTCCACGGCCTCCTGCATCATCTGCTCGTCGATCTGAAGGCGACCGGCGGTATCGACGATGACCACGTCACGCAGGTGGTCGACGGCCTCCTGGATGGCGCCCTTGGCGATGTCGACCGGATGCTCGCCGTCACCGCGGAAGACCGGCACGCCGATCTCTCCACCGAGCGTGGCCAGCTGGTCGGCAGCGGCGGGACGG
>CALLRY010000218.1:0-6163 GCA_938014285.1 uncultured Collinsella sp.
TCTGATGCCGGTTCCAGCAGCTCTGACGACGCTAAGGTCGAGAAGGTCGACGGCTCCAAGGAGTACGCGCTCGTCAAGGACGGTACGCTGACCGTCGGCACCTCTGCCGAGTACGCTCCGTTTGAGTACAAGGATGACAACGGCGATTATCAGGGCTTTGACCTTGAGCTCATCAAGGCTATCGGCGACAAGCTGGGCCTGGATGTCGAGTATGTCAACAATGACTTTGACACGCTGGTTCCGGGCGTCGCTTCGTGTGCCAAATATGACGTCTCCATCGCGGCTATCACCGACACGCCCGAGCGTGAGAAGGAAGTCACTTTCTCCGATTCCTACTACATGGACGATCAGGCTATCGTGACCAAGGTCGATAACACCGACATCACGGCCGACAACTACAGCGAGAAGCTCAACAACGCCGATGCTACCATCATCGTCCAGTCTGGCTCGACCGCCGAGTCCTTTGCCCAGGAGAACTTCCCCAAGGCCAAGATTGTCCCCTACAAGGACGCCACCGAGTGCTTCAGCGCCCTGCAGTCCGATAAGGGCGACGCCGTAGTCACCAACCGCTCCGTTGCCAGCCAGCTGACCGCCGAGCAGTTCAACACCTGCCAGACCATTAAGCAGATTAGCACCGGCGAGGAGTACGCCATCGCCATCAACCAGGGCAACACCAAGCTCAAGGACGACATCAACCAGGCCATCAAGGACCTGACCGACGACGGTACCGTTGACGCCCTCATGGCTAAGTACAACATCAAGTAAAATAGCTACTTGATTGCTCGCGGGCCCTTTCCGTTTTGGCGGAGAGGGCCTTTGCGCTTCTCTTGACGGAGAGCGTTTCCGTCTCGTTTTGCCGGCAACTTCTACGATAGGAGCCACCTTGTCTCGACTGAACAAAGGGGCCGCGGAGCAGCGTTTTCCACTGCCCGCCTTGCTCCAAAAGCTAGTCTGCGTCATGGCCGTGGCGCTTGCGCTGGTGTGCGCGGGGACATATGCGCCCACGACCGCCCAGGCGCTTGAGACCGCAAAGATTACCGCCCGACCCAACACCGGTTCGGGCAGCGATGTGGTCGGCGGCACCGAGACGCGCATTACCTGGGAAGTTCAGGCCGATGCCGACGAGGAGCTGAGCGGTCTTTCTTTGACGTTTGTCGACGGCACGACGTTTGGTACCGATGACACGCGATTGACGATGCTCTCGGGCGAGGACCTCATGGATCGTACGCCCATGAAGCCCACGTGCAAGGCTGACGGCCAGACGCTCAAGATTGACTTTGGCGAGACGGCGCCTGCCGGCGGCTTTTTCCGTGTCGAGGTTTACGGCGTGACCTTCCCCGTCGAGGGCGGCGATGAGGCCTTTAGCGGCACCTATACGCTCGCCGACGGTTCGACCAAGAAGATTTCAAAAATTCCTTCCGTCGAGATCAAGGGCGTGACGGCCTTCGATAACTTCTTGGCCGACCTTAAAGAGCAGCCGTGGGTCGAGGCGTGGAACTCCAATATGTTTCTGCGCCTGTTCTTAAACCCGGTCATTTTGGTCCAAAGCCTGCCGATCGTCTTTAAGGGCTTCCTCATGTCGCTCTCGATCGTGCTCGTGGCGTTTCCGCTGGCAATCCCCTTTGGCTTTGCCTTGTCGCTCATGCGCATCTCCAAGTCGCGCATCCTGCGTTGCCTTGCCGGCATCTATGTGAATATCATTCGCGGTACGCCGGCGTTCCTGCAGATTTATATCGCGTTCTTCGGTCTGCCGTTGGCCGGCGTCAAGGTGGACGACTATGTCTTGGGCGTCATCGTCATGGCCATGAACTCGTCTGCCTATCTGTGTGAGATCTTCCGTGCCGGTATTCAATCGATTCCCAAGGGCCAAAACGAGGCTGCTCGCTCTCTAGGCATGAATGCCTTCCAGACGCTGCTCTACGTTATGATTCCGCAGACGTTCCGCAATGTTTTGCCTACGCTGACCAGCGAGTTTATCTTGCTTTACAAGGATACGTCGCTGCTTGCCGCCGTGGGCGTGGTCGAGATCGTCATGAACGCCCGTACCATCGTGGCCACGACGGGCTCCATTACACCGTACGTGGTTGCCGCCCTGTTCTATCTGGTCATCACTCTGCCGCTCGCTCGCTTGGTGAGCGGTCTTGAGGCAAGGCTTTTGGGCACGACCGAGACCAAGAAGAAGCGTCCCGCCAAGAGCGCCGGACAGGTTGTCGCGACGCCTGCCGATCACATCGCCGGTCTGTAAGGAGGTCCTATCATGAGCGAAACCAATAACTCGAACGAGGTCGTCGTCAGCATCAAGAACCTCCAGAAGGCCTTTGGCGATAACGTGGTCCTGCGCGATATCGATCTGGATGTGCACAAGGGCGAGGTCGTCGTAGTCCTGGGTCCTTCGGGCTCGGGCAAGTCGACGATGCTTCGCTGCATCAATCGTCTGGAGCATCCCACGAGCGGCTCGATTGTCGTTGAGGGCGTGGACGTGTGCGCCAAGGGCGTCGACCTTAACAAGGTACGTACGCATCTGGGTATGGTGTTCCAGCAGTTCAATTTGTTCCCGCACCTGTCAGTCAAAAAGAACGTCATGCTCGCGCAGCAGAAGGTGCTCAAGCGCAGCAAGGAAGAGGCCGAGAAGATTGCCGTCGAGGAGCTGACCAAGGTCGGTCTGGCCGAGCGCATCGATTTTATGCCGAGTCAGCTCTCGGGCGGCCAGCAGCAGCGCGTGGCCATCGCCCGCGCCCTGTCGATGAACCCGCACGTGATGCTCTTTGACGAGGCCACGTCGGCGCTCGACCCCGAGCTCGTCCGCGATGTATTGGGCGTCATGCGCGACCTGGCACGTGACGGTATGACCATGATCGTGGTGACCCACGAGATGGGCTTTGCTCGCGACGTCGCCGATCGCGTCGTCTTTATGGACGGCGGGCACGCCGAGCGAGGTCTTCGACCACCCCAAGAGCGAACGCACCAAGGCGTTTTTGGGCAATATCTCGTAGCCGCTTTATATGACTGACATAGCAGAAAACGGGAGCCGGATGTGATCCGGCTCCCGTTTTTGTTGGGACGCGAATGTGTTTTGTTGCAATGCGCGTTGCGGGCGGAGCTCATTGCCGCTAGGCGAGCTCGGCTCCAAGGGCGCGGCAGGCTGCTTCGCCCTCATCATCGGGGGCGTCGTAGCAGATGACGGAATCGACGACGTTGACGCCCTCCTCGTCGGCGTCCGCCTTCCAGTTGTCCATCCATTCGCCCTCGGCCCACGAATAAGAGCCAAAGAGGACGACCTTCTTGTCGCCGAGGGTCTCCTTGACCTCATCCCACATGGGCTGGAACTCATCGTATTCAAGCTCCTCGGAACCCATGGCGGGGCAGCCGAAGGCGATAGCGTCATAGCCAGCGGCCTTGTCTGCGGAGAAGTCGGCGCAGGAGATGACCTCTGCCTCGGCGCCGGCATCGGTTGCACCTTCGGCAACGAGGTTTGCCATGGCCTCGGTGTTGCCCGTGCCGCTCCAGTAGACGACGGCGATCTTGCTCATGTTGAGTCCTTTCAGTTGTGCGGCAGGTTGCCACGGCTTCTATGTTCTATCGGGTTGCCTGGGCAAGTTGCGCCAAGCTGTAGCCCTGCTGATAGACAAAGGTGAAGTATTGGGTGCAGGCGCGGTAGGCATCAAACGTCGCAAGTGCCTGCTCGACATTTGCGTAGACCTTCCAGGCCCCAAAGACCTTATAGTTCTCGCCGCGCTGGACGATAAACTCGTGCACGTCGTCGTAGGGATATCCTAGGAAGTAGCCTATTTCGTGCGGAAACTCGCAGGTGCAGTCGTTGCTGCAGCTAGCTTGCTGGGGTAGTGCGCATCGAGTCTGGCTACAGGCGCATTCCGCGACGTTATTACTCGCGAGCGTGATGCGTGATGCCAAATGCACAAGGCATGTCGAAAGGTCTCTCGTGTCGTAGCCTTCCGAGGCGAGCGCCGTTTTGGCGCGAGGGTCCGCGAAATAGGTGGTGAGGCTTTTGGCTCGGTACACGTATACGAGCGCTCCGCAGGGCCGCCAGACCAAAACACTCAGGTGGATGCCAAGCGGGTCAAGCTCGCGGTTGCACTGGGCGATAACGTTGAGCAGGCGTGCTCGGCGTTCTGCGATGGTTTCTGTTGCGGTCGAGCCGTCCCCGTGGGCGTAGGTGCCTGGATAGGTAAAGAGCGATGCCGGCTTGATGCCCGCGAGCGTGGGGGAGCAGTTGCGCACGACTGCTGCCTGAAACGTTGGGATGTCTATGGTTCGAGTCACGTCGCTCCTTACGGATCTAAACTGTTAGCCTAGGAAAACTTATACACGAAAGTAAGCCATGGTCAACAAAAAAGTTTGAAGAGGGAAACTAATTGACCGAACGGACATGATTTTGGGTTAAGATGGGGACACCCCATGGGGGTATCTAGATAGTGCTACTGAAAGGGGAACGCATGAGTGACTTGCTCAACCCTGCGAATCTCATCGTGCTGACCGTCATTGCCGTCGGCATGTTTTTTGGACTGCGTCGCATTGCCGCTTCGACACACGGGAAGAGTTGCTGCAGCGATGGTGCGAGCGGCAAGAAGGCCAAAAAGGTTGTGGTGGCAGACACCGACGAGTCCCACTACCCCTATCGTGAGGAACTCCTTATCGGCGGCATGAGTTGCGACGGCTGCGCCCGGAATGTGACGAATGCCCTCAATGCGCTTGATGGCGTGTGGGCTACGGTAACGTACGCGGACCACACGGCACGCGTGCGCTCGAAGCGCCCGGTTGATCGCGACACACTCGAGACGGCAGTGAGGGGTGCGGGCTATTACGTTATGAAAATGTAGGCGTTGCCCTCTCCGGTGGGTACCAGCCTCCTGCCCATTGTGACTATCGGCATCCAAAAATTTGCGCAAAAATAACCTTTAGATGCGGCAAAAGTGGAGTTTGGTGACGGTTTGCGCGGAATTCGCTACCAATCGAGCATCTATGAACCCGTCCAAAAAATTACAGGTGTATATTTATACACTGATTATTGCTGTGCTCAGATTGCAATTAACCGTGGACAGAAATGAAGAATGCTAAAACTGGGCTTTAGGACAGGGGAGGCTATAACCTTATGAGACGAGTGGGAACACTTGGCTTGGTGGCAGCGCTTGCCGCTATCTTGGTATCGCCGCTGCCGGCGCACGCCGAAGACGCATCGGGTGCCGTTACCTACAATGCGGGAAATGGGTATTCCTTTGAGAAGCTCTCGCATCCTACGGTAGGAACGTCGCAGCCGGATGGCATCGTCGACTACCAGGGTAACGGTGCCGTTGCCGTTCCGGGCGCCGATGGTAATACGGCCAACAACGAAGGCGATCGCGGCCAGAGCTACACTTGGGCGGCTGCGAGCTATGGTGACTGGCTTTATGTGGGCACCTGCTATGCGGCGATGGGCAACACGCTGACGCTCATGAACAGCACGCTGGGCGATTCCTTTGATGTCGAAACCATGCGCCTGACGCTGGAGGCCATGTTTAACGGTACCTTCTTCTATGGACAGCAGAAGGAGGACGGCACGGCCGACAAGGACAGCGGCGGCATCTTGGTCAAGATCAATACCAAGACCGGTGAGACCAAGCTGCTACTCTCTGAATCGCTCAACGGCGTCGCTCCTTTGTTCCGCAATGCCGTGAGCTATAAGGGTAAGCTCTATTTCTGCGGCAGCGTCAGGACCAATGACGGCAAAGGCGGCCTGCCTGCTGTATACGAGATCGATCCTAAGACGGATGAGTACAAAGTTGTCTATCAGGGCCTTTCGAGCATGCAGGATTACGGTGCTGCCTACAAGCAGGGCATTTCTACCGGTATCCGCGGCATGTGCGTCCATGATGCCCAGCTCGTCATCAGTAATGTGGGTAAAGACGCGAACGGTAATTTTGTGTCGACAATCCTGACGTCGTCTGACCCCTCGAAGGGCCAGGACAGCTTCACCGAGATTGCCAACTCGGAGACGCTGTTTGGCTATCCGGCGATTCGCTATCAGGACAGCATCTACGGCGGCGCCATTTGGGATATGGTCTCGTACAATGGCCATCTCTATGCGACCATCTGCACCGGTACGCCCGAGAACGCTCCCGATGATAATTCCATGCAGTCGTTTGCCATGGTCCGTGGCGACAAGAAT
>CALLRY010000219.1:0-2889 GCA_938014285.1 uncultured Collinsella sp.
GCTCCATCCCCGGCGCCTTTGTCGGCGGCATTCTCATCGGCATCATCGAGGCGATGGCGCAGGCTTACATTTCCACGAGCCTTGCCAACTCCATCGTCTTTGGTGTTTTGATCATCGTCCTGCTCGTCAAGCCTGCCGGCCTCTTGGGCAAGTACGTCCCCGAGAAGGTGTAGGTGAGCGTTATGAAGTTTCTTAAAGACAAGCAGACGCGTCACGACTTTGTCACGTACGCCATGTGCATCGTGGCATTCGCCATCGTGTTCTTTATGCAGTCCAACCATATGATCCCGCGCATGATTGCCGGTCAGCTGGTCCCCATCACGGCCTACATTGTTATGGCCATCTCGCTTAACCTCGTCGTCGGTATTGCGGGCGACTTGTCGCTGGGCCACGCGGGCTTTATGAGCGTCGGCGCCTATACGGGCATCGTCACCGCCGTCGCGCTGGAGAGCGCCGTTCCGTCCGACCCGATGCGCCTGATCATCAGCATCGTGGTCGGCGCTATCGCCGCTGCCGTCTTGGGCTTCTTGATCGGTATCCCGGTCCTGCGCCTGAGCGGCGACTATCTGGCCATCGTGACCCTGGCTTTTGGCGAGATCATCAAAGAGGTCGTCACCTGCCTCATTGTGGGCGTCGATTCCCGCGGCCTGCATGTGATCTTTAACATCACGGGTAACTCCACGATCGACGACCTGCACCTGCTCGAGGACGGCACCGCCATCATCAAGGGCGCGCAGGGCGCATCGGGCGTGTCGACCTATTCGACCTTCCTTGCCGGCGCAATCCTGGTTATGGTCGCGCTCGTGATTGTGCTCAACCTGGTTCGCAGCCGTACCGGTCGTGCCATTATTGCCGTGCGCGACAACAAGATCGCTGCCGAGTCCGTGGGCATCTCCGTCACCCAGTACCGCATGATTGCCTTCGTGGTTTCCGCTGCCCTCGCCGGCGCTGCCGGAGCCCTGTTCGGCGGTAACTTCTCGCAGCTTTCCGCCACTAAGTTCGACTTCAATACGTCCATCCTCATTCTGGTGTTCGTGGTCCTGGGCGGCCTGGGCAATATGCGCGGCTCCGTTATCGCCGCGGCGCTGCTCACGGTGCTCCCCGAGCTGCTCCGTCAGTTCTCGGACTACCGCATGCTCATCTACGCCATCGTGTTGATTCTGGTCATGGTCTTTACTAACAACCCACAGCTCAAGGCGTTCTTCGCACGCATTAAGGACCGCTTTGCTTCCAAGAAGGAGGTGGCAGCCGATGCCCAGTAAGTTTGAGTTCAACAAGGGCAAGATGGTCCCGTATCCTTCTGGCGCCATCGTTCCCGACCGCGACCTGGGCCAGCGCCCGGCGCTCGAGTGCATTCACCTGGGCATTGAATTCGGCGGCCTTAAGGCGGTCGACGACTTTAGCCTAACCATCGGCAAGACCGAGATTGCCGGTCTCATCGGCCCCAACGGTGCCGGCAAGACTACGGTCTTCAACCTGCTCACCAAGGTGTACCAGCCCACGCACGGCACCATCCTGCTCGACGGTGAGGACACTTCGGGCAAGTCGGTCTACCAGGTCAACCGCATGGGTATTGCCCGTACGTTCCAGAACATTCGCCTGTTCAATACCATGACGGTGGAGGACAACGTTAAGGTCGGCCTGCACAACCAGGAGCGCTACTCCGGCTTTGAGGGCGTGCTGCGCCTGCCGACGTATTGGAAGCACGAGAAGGCCGCCCACGAGCGCGCCATGGAGCTGCTGTCCATTTTTGATATGGAGCACCTGGCAAATGAGCAGGCCGGATCGCTGCCTTACGGCGCCCAGCGTCGTCTGGAAATCGTTCGCGCGCTTGCCACCAACCCCAAGCTGCTGCTGCTCGATGAGCCTGCCGCCGGCATGAACCCGTCCGAGACCGCAGAACTCATGGCGAACATCGTTAAGATTCGTGACACCTTCGGCATCGCCATCATGCTTATCGAGCACGATATGTCGCTCGTTATGAACATCTGCGAGGGCATCTGCGTGCTTAACTTTGGCAAGGTCATCGCCAAGGGCACGGCCGAGGAAATCCAGAACAACGATGCCGTTATCGAGGCGTATCTGGGTAAGCAGGATAAGGGGGAGAACTAAATGGCAGAACCGATGCTTTCCGTCTACAACATCAACGTCTGGTACGGCGCCATCCACGCCATCAAGGATATCTCCTTTAACGTTAACGAGGGCGAGATCGTGGCTCTGATTGGCGCCAACGGTGCCGGTAAGTCCACGACGCTCAAGACCGTCTCGGGCCTGCTGCGCTCTAAGACCGGCTCCATCAAGTTTATGGGCGAGGACATTACCCATACGCCCGCTGATAAGCTGGTTGGTAAGGGCCTGGCTCAGGTTCCCGAGGGTCGTCGCGCCTTTTTGCAGATGACGGTCGAGGAGAACCTGGAGATGGGCGCCTATACACAGCCCAAGTCCACAATTGCTCCGGGCCTGGAGCGCGTCTACGAGCAGTTCCCGCGTCTGAAGGAACGTCGTCGCCAGGTCGCCGGCACCCTTTCAGGTGGCGAGCAGCAGATGCTCGTTATGGGGCGCGCCCTTATGAGTAACCCCAAACTGCTTATGCTCGACGAACCTTCCATGGGTCTGGCACCGATTCTGATCGAACAGATCTTCCAGATTGTCGAGGACCTGCACAAGGCCGGCACCACGGTGCTTCTGGTCGAGCAAAACGCGCAGATGGCGCTTTCTATCGCCACACGCGGTTACGTGCTCGAGACCGGCAAGATCACCATGACCGGCACCGGCCAAGAGCTCCTGCATGACGACAACGTCCGCAAAGCCTACCTCGGAGGCTAACCCACCTAACAAAAGGGGCGCCGACTATCTCAGTCAGCGCCCCTTTTTAAGTTGCGGTGAAAT
>CALLRY010000220.1:0-7471 GCA_938014285.1 uncultured Collinsella sp.
TGCGATTTCGAAAGGTTGGGTTCACGAGCCATGCCAAGTGCTCAGGAGCTACAACATCAATTTGGTGAATATCGAGGCGCCATGCCCCGTCCATCAGATTTCGATCTCTTTTGGAAGGATCGCATGGCCGAGGCCGACGCCGTCGGGCTTGACTATGCGATCGAGGCGGCATCGGTCACCGATGCCGCGACCTGCCAACTTTTCGACCTCTGGTATACCGGCATGTGTGGTGCTCGCCTGCATGCCAAGTACCTTAAACCCGTCTCGGACGAGCCCGTGCCATTGGTGCTTCAGTTCCATGGGTATCCGGGTGCAAGCCGCAGCTGGTTTGAGCAGGCGTCGTTTGCGGGCATGGGCATGGCACTCATCGCCCTCGACTGCCCCGGCCAAGGAGGTCCCTCCGAGGACATTGGTGGATTTGAGGGCACAACGGTTGCCGGGCATATCGTCGCCGGCATCGACGGCGACCCGGCCAACCTCTACTATGTCCGCTTGCACCAAGATATTCGCATCCTGTGCCGTATTGTTCGCGAGCTCGAGGGCATCGATCTTTCTCGTGTGTTTGTGAACGGCGCGTCGCAGGGTGGTGGTTTGGGCATTGCGACCTGTGCGCTTAACAGCGAGCTTATCAATCGTGCCGCCATCCTCTATCCCTTCCTGTCAGATTTCCGCCTAGTCTGGGATTTGGATGCAGACGACATTGCCTACGAGGGCCTGCGCTATTGGTCTCGCTGGTTTGACGAGGACTCGACTCGTATTGACGAAGCCTATGCCAAGCTGGCGTACTTCGATTCCAAGAACTTTGCCCCTATGGTCAAATGCCCCGTGCTGTTTGGCACCGGCACAGCCGATATCGTCTGCCCGCCAGCGACGCAGTTTGCGGTCTATAACAACCTGACCTGCGAAAAGCGTCATGAGTTCTTTGAAGGCTTTGGCCACGAGGAGATTCAGGATTTTGACGATCTGATCATTCCGTTTTTCTGCAAGGGAGGGGAGGCTCATGTCTAAGTGCGAGAGCAATGTTAATGAGCTGATTGTCCCCGGGCTCGTGGGAATTCCTGGAACGGTTTCGTCAAGGCTCGCAGAATATCGGGACTGGCGCGGTGATGTCCAAGCAGATGTTTCTGATTTAGAGACATGCGCTTCGAATCTTGAGATTCAAGGCCTGGCCATTACGGCGATTGACTTTGTTAACCCCTGCGCCCGTTACTCGGAGGTCTCCTTTGAGCTCGGTGACGATGCGATTCACGCTCGTTTGATCGAGCCTGTCGGTCGTGCCCGAGTGTCTGAGCGCGTGCCGCTGTGCCTGATGTTCCACGATATCGATCGGCCTGTGCGCGGCTGGCATCACATGACGAGATTTGCCGCCATGGGGTATGCCGTCCTCGCGCTGGATGACGATGTTGCTGGTGCGGACGACCTGCAGCGGGGGATTTCTTCGCCCGCTTTTGTCGAGCGCGTCCGTTGGGGTTGCGCGCTGGCGAAGGTGGCGCGCAATCTTGATGGCATGGACCCCGACCGCATCTTTGCATGGGGCGAGGGTCTAGGCGGCGGAGTCGCGCTGGCGGTTTCTGCTCTGGACGAGCGGGGTCTCGCCTGCACGGCGGTTGCCAATCCGCTTCCTGGCGGCCTCGAGGCGCTGTCGTCTCGGGTGCGCGGATCGGTGCTCATGGGCACATCGCTCATGGATACCGTGAGCGATCCCAAGGATCAGTTTGCCGTATTCAACGGTCTTGAGTGTGACCGGAGACATATCATCTATGCCAAATACGCTCACGAGCGCATCAATGCGTTCGAAAACGAAGTCGTCGACTTTTTTAACCAAACGTTCTACTCGTGTTCTTTGGCCTAGACGGCCTGGACACTGCCAACAAGAGTGGGCGGCATAGGGCTGCCCACCAGACAACTAAGGAGATTCTTGTGGCAACTCAGAAATTCACCGGCGTTATCCCTCCCGTCGTTGTTCCCGATACCGAAGACCACCAGCTCGATGTTGCCTCCTTTGAGCGCAGCATCAACCGCATGATCGATGCCGGCGTCGATGGCTTGTTCTTCCTGGGCTCCTCGGGCGAGGTCGTCTTCTCCACCGACGAGCGTCGCCGTCAGATCATCTCCGAGGCCGTCCGTATCGTCGACCACCGCGTTCCCGTTCTGGTCGGCATCATCGACACCGAGACCGAGCGCATGATCGAGCACGGTAAGGTCGCTCAGGAGCTGGGCGCCGATGCGCTTGTCGCCACCTGCCCGTTCTATGCCCTGCAGGGCATGACCGAGGTCGAGGAGCACTTCCGCATCCTGCATGAGGAACTCGACCTGCCCATCTTCGCCTATGACATCCCCGTGTGTGTCCACACCAAGCTCCCGTGGAAGCTCCTTGCCAAGCTCGGTGCCGAGGGCGTTCTGGCCGGCGTCAAGGATTCCTCGGGTGATGACATCTCGTTCCGCTACCTCGTTCAGGAGAACGAGAAGAACGGCCATCCGATGAGCATCCTCACCGGTCACGAGGTTGTTGTCGACGGCGCCTACCTCGGTGGCGCCGACGGTTCCGTTCCGGGTCTCGCCAACGTTGAGCCCGAGGGCTACGTGCGTCAGTGGAAGGCCGCTCAGGCTGGTGACTGGGCTACCGTCAAGGCCGAGCAGGATCGCCTCAATGAGATTTCGCACATCTGGGATGTCACCTCGGGCGTCCAGGGTTATGCCGGTGGCGTCGGCGCCTTCAAGACCGCTATGAACCTCATGGGTATCTTCGACAGCCCGACCATGCCGCGCCCGGTGAAGGCCATGACCGGCGAGAACGTCGAGGCGATTAAGAAGGTCCTCCAGGACAACGGTCTCCTGTAAAGCTTCCTCGGGCACCCGACCTCGCCGTTCAACCGTGCGGCCATGACCCATTAGATCAATGGTCACACGGTTTCTTGGCGATCTCGGGCACCTGGAAAATCTTTTCCGCGCTGTGACGGCTAGCCTGACGGCGCATTTCCTGTAGTTGTTTTTTATCTCCTAAGGAGAGCGACATGGAGAACAAGTACGTCTGCTCTGTCGATATCGGCGGAACTAAGATCGCGACTGCCATCATGGAGTACCCGGCTGACGGTAGTGTGCCCCATCCTGTTTTTGAGGCCGAGGTTCCCACCGAGGCCCAAGAGGGCGGCGAGGCCGTCTTCCAACGTATCGAGGCGTCCATCAAGGCTGCTCTCGAGGCGAATCCCGATGTCGAGGTCCTTGGCGTCGGTATCGGTGCCGCCGGCGTCGTCGATCCCAAGACGGGCGCCATCGCGTATGCCAACGAGATCATGCCCGGCTGGTCCGGTGTTCAGTTGGGGCCGCGCCTGCGCGAGGACCTCGGTCTTCCCGTTGCCGTTGTAGGCGACGTGCAGGCTCATGCTCTGGGCGAGGCCCACTGGGGCGTCGGCAAGGGCAAGTTCTCCGTCTTGTGTCTTGGCATCGGTACGGGCATCGGTGGCGCATATGTCGAGAACGGCCGCGTGATGCAGGGTTTCCATGGTGCTGCTGGCCATATGGGCCACATCGAGTGCTCGGCTGCCGCCGGTATTCCCTGCGCCTGCGGGCGTTCCGGTCATCTGGAGTCGGTTGCTTCGGGCACTTCCATTGGTCGTATGTACGATGAGCGCTTTGGTCGCGTCGACCCCAGCCGTCCTTCGGTCGGTCGCGATGTGAACGACCTGTGCCGTGCGGGCGACGCAAAGGCGACCGAGGTCATCCATGACGCCGGCTTTGCGCTGGGTGCCAGCTTGGGCTCGCTCGCTAACATCCTGGACCCTGAGGTCATCGTGCTTTCGGGTGGCGTGATTCACCAAGGTCCCGATTGGCGTTCGCAGACGTGGAAGGATTCGGTGCACGAGGGCTATGCCAGCCAGGCGCTCGATCCGCTTCAGGACACGCCGATCCTCATCGGTTCTCTGGAGGGCGATGCTCCGCTCATCGGTGCCGCCGAACACCTTCTTGCTTCGTTGAAGTAAACATAACTACCAAGTGTGCCTTCTGAGGTGCCGCAGATTGACGTGAAAGAGGAGCGAAGCGTACTTCGGTACGCGAGCGACGGTTTGAACGTCAAGGTGCGGCGTCTCAGAAGGCTGTTTTGAGAAAGGTTGAGTCGAACATGACCGTTGATCCTTTGATCCAGTCCCTGAAGGGCAAGCTCGTCGTGAGCGTTCAGGCGTATATGGGCGAGCCGCTTCGTACGCCCGAGACCATGGCTCAAATGTCTCGCGCTTGCGAGCTTGGCGGCGCCGCCGCCATTCGCTGCCAGGGCCTTGCCGACATTGCCGCCATTAAGGGTCGCTGTGAGGTTCCCGTCATCGGCCTGTGGAAGGATGGGCACGAGGGCGTTTACATCACGCCGACGCTGCGCCACGCTCGCGCCTGCGTTGCTGCGGGTGCCGATATCGTGGCGATCGACGCCACCGATCGTCCGCGTCCCGATGGCAAGACCGTCGAAGATACTTTCCGTCCGCTGCACGAGGAGGGCGTGCTCCTGATGGCCGACTGTGCCACCATCGAGGATATTCGTCGTGCTGTCGACATGGGCTTCGACCTGGTGTCCACCACGCTGTCTCATGGTGTTGCCGCCATCGACTGCACCATGGCCGATGGCCCCGATCTGCCGCTCCTGCGTCAGGCGACCGAGGAATTCCCCGGCCTTCCCATCATTTGCGAGGGTCGCGTGCATACGCCCGAGGAGGCTCGCGCCGCGATCGATGCTGGCGCCTGGGCCGTTGTCGTCGGCACCGCCATCACGCACCCCACGAGTATTACGAGTTGGTTCAAGGCTGCGCTTGAGGCGTAAGACAGGCCTCGTATCCGCTCGGGGCGGTATACTCAATATAGGCAATTGACCGCGCGGGATCCGGGTTGCTGGGTCCCGCGCTTGTTTTCGGGAGGCAACACATGCAAAAGGGAGATGCCATGGATGCGGCGGAGCGCTCGGAGCGCATCCCCGATATCGTCATCATCACCGGAATGTCCGGATCAGGCCGCACACAGGCCATGCACGTGTTCGAGGACATGGGCTATTTTTGCATCGATAACCTGCCTCCGCGTCTCATCGCCCAGCTTGCCGAGCTCGTCGGCATCAATACGGGCGTGGGCAGGCATCTCGCCGTCACCTGCGATTTGCGTAGCCAGGGACTGTTTGACGAGTTGCTCGATGCGGTCGCCGCTCTCGAAGAGCGCGAGATGAGCTGCGACATCGTGTTCCTGGAGGCTTCTGACGAGGTGCTGATTCGTCGCTACAGCGAAAATCGCCGCCGTCATCCCATTGCCAAGCCGGGGGAGACTACGGCCGATGCCATTCAGCGCGAGCGCCTTCAGCTGCAGGGCGTGCGCGACCGAGCCGATATGATTATCGACACGAGCCGTCTGCGCACCTCTGCGCTGCGCAACAAGCTGCGTATGGCATTTTCCGAGCTGTCCGACCAGCAGCTTATGGATGTCCACGTGTTCTCGTTTGGCTTTAAGCACGGCATGCCCGTCGAAGCGGATATTATGATCGACGTCCGCTTCCTGCCCAATCCGTTCTACGATCCCGAGATGCGCACGATGACCGGTCTCGATAAAAAGGTCTCCGATTTTGTTCTGGACCATCCCAAGACGCAGGAGTTTTGGAAGGCTTGGACACAGCTGCTCGATACGGTCATGCCCGGTTATATCGCGGAGGGTAAGCCGCAGCTTTCTATCGCCATCGGCTGCACGGGCGGCCAGCACCGCAGCGTTGCCATTGCCGAGGCCACGGCCCGTTACCTGGAAGGCGCTCAGTATCATGTGAGCATCTCCCACCGCGACCTGTCGCGCGCCAACACGAAGGCATAGGCCTGCATGTCGTTTACCGCTGAGGTGCGCGACGAGCTTGCGCGCTGCGAACCCGAATGTGAATACTGCGACTTGTCGACGCTTGCCGCCCTCACGCGCGTGAGCGGTACGCTCTCGCTTACCGGCTCTGGGCGGTATCGTTTGACGGTTGCGACTGAGACGGGAGCCGTCGCGCGCACGATGATCACGCTGACGCATCGTATCCTTAAGCTCAAAACGGAGTTCACCGTCCGTAAATCTGTATTGCATAAGGTTCGAAACTACCTCATCACCTTGCCTGATCAGCCCGATTTGGATAAGGCTCTGGTGCTGCTGGGCATTCTCGACCGTAGGGGAGGGCTCGTCGCAGGTGTGCCGCGTCACATTGTCGCCCGTCCTTGCTGTAGACTTGCCTATATCCGCGGCGCGCTCATCGCGGGCGGCTTCGTGGCCGATCCACGCGGCGATTTTCATTTGGAGATCGCTGTGCAGGGCGAGCAATATGCCAAGGGACTTTGCGATCTGTTGGAGCAGATTGGGGTCCATGCTCGTGTTAATGCACGGCGGGGGTCATATGCCGTGTACATTAAGAGCGCCGAGGAAATCGAGCATCTATTAAAGCTGATTGGTGCCAAGCGCAGCGTTGCCGAGATTGAGGAGGCGCGCGCGGTCAAGTTGGTTAAGAACGATGTGAACCGTCGCGTGAATGCCGAGCTCGCCAACCAGACCAGAAGCGCCGGTGCCGCCCAACATCAGCTTGCGCTTATCGATGAGCTCGAGCAGCGTGGCCTTCGCGATGCGCTTCCGGATGCCTTGGCGGTCTTTTGCGACCTGCGCGAGCGCTATCCCGATCTGTCGCTGCGTGATTTGGGGGAGATGGCTGACCCTCCCTTGTCGAAGTCTGCCCTGTACCATCGCGTTTTGAGGCTTGAAAAGCTCATTGAAGCAAACAGGTAGTTTGAAGTATCGACTTATATACGGATTTAGCTGCTATTTTAGTCTTTAAAACGTTTTAACGTAAATTTGATTTTCAATTTCGAGCATTCTCGTGAAATTCAAGTCAAAAAAAAGGTATATTAGGCGAGTGGTTAGTTTGTGGGCCTCAACGGCGGGCGCTGTAGCTCGCGGGGGCCTTACGAAAGGAGACACAATGGCAGTAAAGGTTGCTATTAACGGCTTCGGTCGCATCGGTCGTCTGGCTTTCCGTCAGATGTTCGGTCATGAGGGCTCCGAGATCGTCGCTATCAACGACCTCACCTCTCCCGATATGCTCGCTTACCTGCTGAAGTACGACTCCACGCAGGGCAACTACGCTCGCGATCACGAGGTCGTTGCTGGCGAGGATTCCATCACCGTTGACGGCAAGGAGATCAAGATCTACAAGGAGGCCGACGCCAACAACCTGCCTTGGGGCGACCTTGACGTCGACGTCGTTCTCGAGTGCACCGGCTTCTACACCAGCAAGGCTAAGGCTCAGGCCCACATCAACGCTGGCGCCAAGAAGGTCGTCATCTCCGCTCCGGCCGGCAGCGATCTGCCCACCATCGTGTACAACGTCAACCATGAGACGCTGACCGCTGAGGACAACATCATCTCCGCTGCTTCCTGCACCACCAACTGCCTCGCCCCGATGGCCAAGGGTCTGAACGACTTCGCTCCCATC
>CALLRY010000222.1:0-9563 GCA_938014285.1 uncultured Collinsella sp.
CTTATTTAAGCCGTCCAAGTTTTGGGGTGCAGTTCACGAGCTGCAGGGTCTTTTGTCAAGTGACGGATCGCTTGTGGAGCCGCGCTCCATTTTGCTCGTTAGCCCTTCTTGCGAACTTTTTGCAGGTAGCGGTAGACACTGGGCTCCGAGATGCCCAGCGCGGTGGCAGCGCAGGCAACAGCGCCCTTGAGCATAAATACACCGTTGCCGTTAAGGTGGCGAATAACGTCCACGCGATCGGCCTGCCCAAGCGAGGCGACATCCTGCCCGCGGCTTTCGAGCAACTCGGAAATACTGCGGTCGATGAGCTCCTGTGTAGACTCCGAAAGACTTTCGACCTCGATAGACGCGGGCTCCGCCTGCCTTGGCGCAGCGTCGAAGCAGGCCATGAGCTGCTGAGCCATGGCATTGATGGAGCGTACCGTGGAAAGATCGGTGTTGACGCAGAGCATGCCGACAATTTCGTTATCCTCGCGGATAAAGTACGTCGCCGACTCCAGCGTCTTGCCACCGGCGCCGCGCCCCTCGTAGCCCGTAATAAACGGCAGGTCGCGATACTTGGCGTCGTGCATGATCTTGAGTGCCAGATCGGTAGCGGGACCGCCGACCTTGCGGCCGCTCACGATGCCGTTGCGAATATCGACGATGGCGTGGTCGGGGTCCGAGAAATCGTGCAGCACGATTTCGCTGTTTTTGCCGAGTATCTGCTCCAGGAAATCGACCATCGGCAAAAAGCGACGTACGGTCTCGTTCACGGGCAACTCCTTGGGGTGAAATCGGAAATGTTCATAACAATTTTTTCTCATGGTAACACGGTGTCTATTGATTCACATATTCGCAGGTACCTTGCGTAATACGGACGAGCGGTAGGAATTTGGCGGTAAACGGTCGACCAAAAGAAAAGTTAGATGTTATTTTGACAGGACACTTTCCTGACCTGCGGAAATGCATTGTCCCAGCTCAAGAATAGTCTGATAACAAAAAATTATTATTGAGAATGAGAATAATCTTTAATACGATATGCAACGAAGGCACAACCTCACCCCCGCACTGCGTCACAATAGAGCGTTAGATGCGAAAACAACTACTTCGAGGATTGGTGGTCAAATGGCCCAGGAGACGGTTACGAACGGCACTGAAGCCCTGTTCACTCGCGAAGGCATGCCGCCCGTTAAGGAAATGATCCCGTGTGCCCTTCAGCACGTACTGGCATCGTTTGCCGGCATCATTACCCCGGCGGTCATCATGGCCGGCGTTTACGGCTTTAATAGCCAGCAGAGCACCGACATCATTCAGGTCGCGCTCATTCTTTCGGCAATCGACACGGCCCTTCAGGCCTTCGCTCCCTTCCGTCGCATCGGCGGCGGCCTGCCCATCGTCATGGGCGTTTCGTTCGCGTTCCTGCCGGCCCTGCAGGCCATGGGTGCCTCGGGCTTTAGCTTTGGTGCGCTGCTGGGCGGCGAGATTGTCGGCGGTGCCGTCGCGGTCCTCTTTGGTCTGGCCTACAGCAAGATTAAGTGGCTGTTCCCGCCCGTCGTGACCGGTACGGTCATCTTCTCCATCGGCGTTTCACTGTATCCCACGGCCGTCAAGTACATGGCCGGCGGTATGGGTACGCCGCTGTGGGGCACCCCGCAGGCCTGGTGCGTCGCTCTTATCACCTTCGCCGTGGTCTTTGCGCTCGCCAACTTTGGCAAGGGCACGCTCAAGCTGGGATCCGTGTTCTTTGGCATGATCGTTGGCATGATCGTCTCCATCCCCTTTGGCATGATCGACTTCTCCAGCGTCGCCACCGCTCAGGTCTTCGCCCTTCCCAAGCTCATGCCCTACGCGCTCGAGTTTGATCCCGAGGTCTGCATTACCCTCGCTGTCGTGTTCCCCATGGTCGCCATCCAGGTTATCGGTGACGTTTCCGCCGCCTGCCTGGGCTCCATCGACCGTATGCCCACCGAGCGCGAGCTCTCCGGCGCTATTGTGTCCCAGGGCCTCACCTCTATGGTCGGCGGCCTGCTGGGCGGTCTTCCCACCAGCGCCCTTGGCCAGAACGTGGGCATCATCTGCTCCAACAAGGTCGTCAACAAGTGGGTCTTTGTGATCATCGCGGCCGTCTTTGCCATCGCCGGTCTGTTCCCGCAGCTCTCTGCCGTGCTCTCCGCCATCCCGCAGCCTGTCATCGGCGGCGCGACCGTCGGCGTCTTTGGCACCATCACCATGAACGGTGTGCGCATGTTCACCCGCGAGGGCCTCACGCAGCGCACCACCACCATCGTCGGCACCTCGGTCGTCTTTGGCCTGGGTATTTGGATGGCCAGCGGCTGCCTCGCCGGCGAGGGGATGCCCACCTGGGTGTCCACCGTCATCGGCTCCAACGCCGTGACCCCCACCGCCATCATGGCCATTGTCCTTAACCTGATCCTTCCGCAGACGCCGGTCGTGGCTCAGCACATCGATGCCGCCAAGGATGCCGCTGTGGATCTGGTCTTGCCCGAGAGCAAGAAGTAACCAATTCGGTGCTATTCGCCGGCGGACGCATCGCCTCGTCCGCCGGCGCCATGCGGCGCCAAGCCGCACTTCAAAGGGCTTGTCCCTTTGGTGAAGCGTTGACGGGAGAGGGCCCGTTTCCGGTGTAGGCCGGCGCTTCGCACTTCCGCCATGTCAGAGGTGTCAAACCCCGCCCCTGATGTTGAAGGGAGCATTTATGCTTCTGGTCGCTAACGGTTCCGTCTTTACCCGCAACGCTCAGACTCCGTTTATTCCCAACGGTGCGGTCGCCATGGACGGAGATACGATCGTCGAAGTGGGCCCCGAGCGCGAGCTCAAGGCCAAGTACCCGGATGCCGAGTACGTCGACGCCCAGGGCAACCTCATCATGCCCGGACTTATCAACTGCCACACCCACATCTACTCGGGTCTGGCCCGCGGCCTTGCCATTAAGGGCTGCAACCCCACCAACTTCCTGGAGAATCTTGAGCAGCAGTGGTGGAAGATTGACGACAACCTGACGCTCGACGGCACCAAGGCCAGCGCCTATGCCACGATTCTGGATTCCATCCGCGACGGCGTCACCACGATCTTCGATCACCACGCGAGCTTCTGCGAGATTCCGGGCAGCCTCTTTACCATTAAGGACGCCGCTCAGGAGCTGGGCATGCGTTCGTGCCTGTGCTACGAGGTTTCCGACCGCCGTGGCCAGGAAAAGTGCGATCAGGCTATTGCCGAGAACGCCGAGTTTGCCCAGTGGGCCGCCAAGGAGCGTCGCGATAACGACAACCACATGATCGCCGCCATGTTTGGCGGTCACGCCACCTTTACGCTTTCGGACGAGACCATGGACAAGATGGCCGAGGCCAACAACGGTCTGACCGGCTTCCACATTCATGTGTGCGAGGGCATGAATGACGTGTGGGACTCCCGCCTCAGCCGCGGTGGCATCAGCCCCGTCGAGCGCCTGCTGCAGCACAACCTGCTGGGTCCCGACACCATGCTCGGCCACTGCATCCACGTGACGCCCGCCGAGATGGATATCGTCAAGGAGTCCGGCACCTGGCTGGTTAACAACCCCGAATCCAATATGGGCAATGCCGTGGGCTGCGCCCCCGTGCTCGAATTCTTCCGCCGCGGCATCCCCGTGTGCATGGGCACCGACGCCTACACCCACGATATGCTCGAGAGCCTTAAGGTCTTCTTGATCATTCAGCGCCACAACGCCGCCATGCCCAACGTGGGCTGGTGTGAGGCCATGACCATGCTGTTCGAGAACAACGCCAAGATGGCCAGCAAGTACTTCGATCGCAAGCTCGGTGTGCTCGAGCCCGGCGCTGCCGCCGACGTCATCGTCATGGACTACAAGCCCTTTACGCCGCTGAGCGAGGAGAATATCGACGGTCACATGCTCTTTGGCATGATGGGCAAAAACTGCCGCACCACCATCATCAACGGCCGCGTCCTGTACAAGGATCGCGAGTTCGTTGGCATCGATGAGGACAAGATTAACGCGTGGACCATGGCTGAGTCCAAGAAGCTCTGGAGCACGCTCAACGATCGCGCCTACTAATTACAAGTAGATTCACGCGCGCCGGATGTTTCGCCGCATCCGACGCGCGTATAGGCGACCTCCGCGGGGTCGCCGGCGCTGTGCTAGCGCTACACCGTATTTGCGCCCGCCGCGCGGTCTCGCCGGGCGTTACAGAGAGGAGCTCACTATGAGCGACATCATGAGGCCGATCCCGTTTTCGCAGCTGATGAACTGGATCATCGAGGAGCACAAGACCCAGGGCGCCGTCTTTGGCGTGCGCAAGATGGTCACGACCAACCAGGAGGGCGCGCTTCCCATTTTTGACGAGCGCATCGAGACTCCGTTTGGCCCGGCCGCCGGCCCCAATACGCAGCTTGCCCAGAACATCGTGGCATCCTACGTTGCCGGTTCCCGCTTCTTTGAGCTTAAGACCGTCCAGGTTATGGACGGCGAGGAGCTCTCCAAGTGTGTGAACAAGCCCTGCATCGTGGCGCAGGACGAGTGCTACAACTGCGAGTGGTCGACCGAGCTCGAGGTTCCGCAGGCCTTTGCCGAGTACGTGAAGGCATGGTTCGCCTGCCACCTGATCGCTCGCGAGTACGGCCTGGGAAGCCCGGACGGATTTGTCTTCAACATGTCCGTGGGTTATGACCTGGAGGGTATTAAGAGCCCCAAGGTCGATGCCTACATCGAGGGCATGAAGGATGCCAGCGGCTCCGACGTCTGGAACGAGTGCCGCGCATGGGCGCTTGCCAACCTGGACAAGTTTGAGCATGTCGACGCCGCGTTTGTCGAGTCCATCCCGGCACGCGTCTCCAACTCCATCACCGAGTCCACCCTGCACGGCTGCCCGCCGGCGGAGATCGAGCGCATCGCGACCTACCTCATCACCGAGAAGGGCCTCAATACCTACATCAAGTGCAACCCCACGCTGCTGGGCTATGAGTTTGCACGTCAGCGCCTCAACGAGCTGGGCTTTGACTACATCGTCTTCGATGACACGCACTTCCGCGAGGACCTGCAGTGGGCCGATGCCGTGCCTATGTTCGAGCGCCTGATTGCCCTGTGCGCCGAGCGCGGTCTAGAGTTTGGCGTCAAGCTCACCAACACCTTCCCCGTCGACGTGACGAGAAACGAGCTGCCTTCCACCGAGATGTACATGTCTGGCCGTTCGCTGTTCTCGCTGACCATCGAGGCTGCCCGCCGCATTACCGAGCAGTTTGACGGTAAGCTGCGCATCAGTTACTCCGGTGGCGCCACGGTCTACAACATTCGCGCCCTGTATGATGCCGGCATTTGGCCCGTCACCCTGGCGACCGACGTGCTCAAGCCCGGTGGCTACGAGCGCTTTAGCCAGATGGCCGGCGAGTTTGCCGATCTGGCCGGCAAGCCGTTCGCGGGCGTCTCTCTCGACGCCGTGACCGCGATCCAGACCGACTCGCTCACCAACCCGCTCTACAAGAAGCCGCTGCGCCTGCTGCCCGACCGCAAAGTCGCCGGCAAGAGCCCGCTTTCCGACTGCTTTACCACGCCGTGCCGCACGAGCTGCCCCATCCAGCAGGATATTCCCGCCTATCTGGCGGCTGTTGACGAGGGCCGCTACGAGGACGCACTCAACATCATCATCGAGCGCAACGCCCTGCCGTTCATTACCGGCACCATCTGCCCGCATCCCTGCGGCCGTGCCTGCGAGCGTGCGTTCTACGAGCCCGAGGGCGCCCAGATTCGCGCCAGCAAGCTCAAGGCCGCCCGCGAGGCCATGACCGCCGTGCTGCCCAAGCTGCGCGCCCAGGCCATCGCCAACGACGGCGAGCACAACGTTGCCGTTATCGGCGGCGGCCCGGCCGGACTGGCGACGGCGTTCTTCCTGACGCGCGCCGGCGTGCCCGTCACCATCTTTGAGGCCCGCGACTCGCTCGGCGGCGTGGTCCGTCACGTGATCCCCGAGTTCCGTATCGCCAGCGACGATATCTCCCACGACGCCGAGCTCTGCCTGGCCTTTGGCGCCAAGGTGCAGCTCAATGCTCGCGTGGAGTCCATCGACGAGCTCAAGGCCCAGGGCTTTACCGACGTGGTCGTGGCCACCGGTGCCTGGATGCCCGGCTCTGCGGGCCTGGGAGAGGGTGCCGAGCTCGATGTGCTGGAGTTCCTCGAGGCCGCCAAGAAGGGCGAGAAGCTCGAGCTGGGCGAGGACGTCGTAGTCATTGGCGCCGGCAACACCGCCATGGATGCGGCCCGCGTGGCCAAGCGCCTGGCTGGTGTGAAGAACGTGCGCCTGGTGTATCGCCGCACCAAGAAGCAGATGCCCGCCGACGAGGAAGAGCTCGATCTTGCTCTTGCCGATGGCGTTGAGTTCTGCGAGCTGCTGGCGCCCAAGGCACTTAACGGCGCCGTGCTGACCTGCGATGTTATGGAGCTTGGCGAGCCGGATGCAAGCGGCCGTCGCAGCCCTGTCGCCACGGGCGAGACCGTTGAGCTTCCCGCCACCACGGTGATCTGCGCCGTGGGCGAGGGCATCGATGCCAGCCTGTACGATGCCGCGGGCGTCGAGCACGACCGTCGCGGCCGCCTTGCCGCCACCTCCACCGGCGTCGAGGGCGTCTGGGCTGCAGGTGACTGCCGTCGCGGTCCTGCCACCGTGGTCGAGGCTATCGCCGACGCCGCCGAGGTCGCCCGTGCCATCGCCGGCGTTGACTTTAACAAGTACGCCGATTGCAACGAGCAGGCTGGCCGCGAGGACACCTGCTACGAGCGCAAGGGGTCGCTGTGCCGCGACAAGCGCAACTGCACCAAGACCCGCTGCCTGGGCTGCGGCTCGGTGTGCGAGGTCTGCTGCGACGTGTGCCCCAACCGCGCCAACGTGGCCATTAAGGTGCCGGGCCTGGCCAAGCATCAGGTCGTCCACGTCGACGGTATGTGCAACGAGTGCGGCAACTGCGCCGTGTTCTGCCCCTACCAGGAGGGCCGTCCCTACAAGGACAAGCTCACCCTGTTCTGGAGCGAGCAGGACATGGAGAACTCCGAGAACGAGGGCTTCCTGGCCGTGGACGAGGACCACTTTAAGGTCCGCGTCGCCGGCACGGTCCGCATCGTCTCGGTCGATGCCGTCAACACCGGTCTGCCCGAGGCCGTCCGCCTGACCATCAGGGCCGTGCGCGACAACTATTCGTACCTTCTTAAGAAATAGGCGAGTCTCTTATGGCCAAATCCATTCAACATCACGTGGCCTACGTTGCCTGCGGAAGCGGCTGTGCTTCCGCAGGCGGCGACGCCCGCTGCAGCGAAGGCTGCATTGGCTGTGGCGCCTGCGTTACGACCTGCCCCCACGGTGCCATCGCGCTGGTCGACGGCGTCGCCCGTGTGGACCGCTCAAAGTGCACGGGCTGTGGCCTGTGCGGCATGGCGTGCCCGCAGCGCGTGATCGCCTTCGTCCCCGGCTACCAGAATACCCTGGTGCGCTGCAACAACACCGATAAGGGCGCCATCGCCCGCAAGATCTGCGACACGAGCTGCATCGGTTGCGGCATGTGCGCCAAAAAGTGCCCCGCCGGCGCTATCCGCATCGAGGACAACTGCGCCCATATCGATGGCGCGGATTGCCTGTCGTGCGGCATGTGCGCCGTCGTCTGCCCGCATGGCGCCATCCACGACCGCACCGGCATCGCCGCCGGCGTGTAGAAGGGAATCGCCATGGCACAGGAATTCACTTTTACCGTTAACGGCGTCGAGCGCACGACGACCCAAAACAAACCGTTGCTGCGCTACCTGCGCGACGACCTGCATATCCATTCCGCCAAGGACGGCTGCTCCGAGGGCGCGTGCGGTACCTGCACCATCCACGTGGACGGTGCGGCCGTCAAGGCGTGCGTGCTGACCACCGCCCTTGCCACCGGTCGCAACATCGTGACCGTCGAGGGCCTGCCCGAGGACGTGCGTGAGGCCTTTGTGTACGCCTTTGGCGCCGTGGGCGCCGTGCAGTGCGGGTTTTGCATTCCCGGCATGGTCATGGCGGGTGCGGCGCTCATCGCCGAGGATCCCGAGCCCACCGAGGAGCAGATCAAGTACGCCATCCGCGGCAATGTCTGCCGTTGCACCGGCTACAAAAAGATTATCGAGGGCATTTCGCTGGCGGCCGCGGTGCTCCGCGGCGAAAAACAGATCGACGAGGACTTGGAGCGCGGCGACGACTACGGCGTGGGCAAGCGCGCCTTCCGTATTGACGTGCGCAAGAAGGTGCTCGGTGAGGGTAAGTACCCCGACGACATCGACGAGCTCGATCAGCCGGGCCTGACCTACGCCAGCGCCGTGCGCTCCAAGTATCCGCGCGCCCGCGTGCTCTCCATCGACACCTCCAAGGCCGAGGCCCTGCCCGGTGTGGTGGGCATCCTGCGCGCCGAGGACGTGCCGGTCAACCAGGTCGGCCACCTTATCCAGGACTGGGACGTCATGATTGCTCAGGGCGATATCACCCGTTGCGTGGGCGATGCCATCGTGCTGGTGGTCGCCGAGGACGAGGCGACGCTCGAGAAGGCCAAGAAGCTCGTAAAGATTGACTACGAGCCGCTGGAGCCCGTGCGCAACATTGTCGAGGCCAGGGCCGCCGACGCCCCGCGTCTGCACGACAGCTTCTTTGCCTTTGGCAACACGGTGGAGCTCAAGGACAACGTGTGCCAGAGCCGTCATGTGACGCGCGGCGACGCCGCCAAGGCGCTGGCCGAAAGCGCGTTCACCGTGACGCAGCGCTTTACCACGCCCTTTACCGAGCATGCCTTCTTGGAGCCCGAGTGTGCCGTTGCCTTCCCGTACAAGAACGGCGTCAAGGTGCAGTCGACCGACCAGGGTGCCTACGACACACGCAAAGAGTGCGCCCACATGTTTGGCTGGGATAGCGAGCCCGAGCGCGTGGTCGTCGAGACCATGCTCGTGGGTGGCGGCTTTGGCGGCAAGGAGGACGTGTCCATCCAGCACCTGGCCGCGCTCGCCGCATATAAGTTCCAGCGTCCCGTGAAGTGCAAACTCACGCGCGCCGAGTCGCTCGCGTTCCATCCCAAGCGCCACGCCATGGACGGCACCTTTACGCTGGGCTGCGACGCCGAGGGCAACTTTACCGGTCTGGACTGCGAGATCAACTTTGACACCGGCGCCTACGCGTCGCTGTGCGGCCCGGTGCTCGAGCGCGCTTGCACGCATGCTGTCGGCCCCTACAAGTACCAGAACACCGACATTCGCGGCTTTGGCTACTACACCAACAACCCGCCCGCTGGCGCGTACCGCGGCTTTGGCGTTTGCCAGTCCGAGTTTGCGCTCGAGAGCCTGATCGACCTGCTGGCAGAGAGGGTCGGCCTGGATCCGTGGGAGATTCGTTACCGAAACGCTATCGAGCCGGGCGAGGTTTTGCCCAACGGCCAAATTGCCGACTGCTCCACGGCGCTTAAGGAGACGCTGCTCGAGGTCAAGGATGCCTACTATGCGCATCCCGGACACGCCGGCATTGCTTGCGCCATGAAGAACGCCGGTGTGGGCGTGGGCCTGCCCGATGCCGGCCGCT
>CALLRY010000223.1:0-8549 GCA_938014285.1 uncultured Collinsella sp.
CCTCGTCCTCGGCAATACCGTAGTAGCCCGCCAGCCAGGCCACGCTCTCGCCCTTGTTGCACGCTACGTCCGTAATCTCAAACATCACCGGGTCAAACGGCGCGTTGACCACGCGGTCCGAGCGCTCGACCAAATACGCCTTAAGGTCGCGCTCCAGCTCGGGCGAGGTCACGCGGCAGTTGATCTTGCACACATCGTGGCGCAGAATGTCACCGATCGATTGGTCGAAATATTGTTCCTCGTGATACCCGCCACGTGCACGCATGCCACGCATCACGATACGCTTGATAGGGCTGTCCTTTTTAAAGCCCGCTTGGTGCATCTCGAACGAACCGCTCGAAAACATGCCATCGGGCGTGGAGCAATCAAAACAGATATCCGGAAACTCCTTGAGCAGATCCTCGGTAACCTGCGGATCGATGGTCCAGGTTTTGAGCACCTCGCCATGACTGTCGCGCACGATTGATCCATTGGAGCAGCAGGCGTCAAGCGCCAGGCCCGTAAAGCCATGCTCGCCGATTGGCAACGTCGAGCGCCCGGTCGCGGGAACCACATGCAAGCCAGCCTCGGTCAGCTCGCGAATGGCACGGCGGATGGTTCCGTCGGCCTCGTGCAGGGCGTTCAGCAGCGTTCCGTCTAAGTCACTCGTAAACATCTTGATCATGGGCATGCCTCTCCTTCGTCTGCACGATATTGTAGACGAGAACGGGCGTGCCCCAAGAGAGGCACGCCCGTCAGGCGAAAGATTGTCCTACACCGCGGCGGGGCCGTGTTCGCCGGTGCGGATACGGATAACTTCCTCGACCGGCTCGACCCAGATCGTGCCATCTCCAACGGTGCCGCAATCTTGGAAACGGCGCGGCAACGGGCGCGAAACGAACGGGAAATACGCGAGCAAGGGAGCCGTGAGCGCGCCCATCCCGGCTAGCGCCGAAACAGCTCGTGGGCGCGGTCGCGGAGATTAGTTGCTCGAATGACGCCTTCGTAGCGATTGATGCGCAGACGCGGGAAGGCATTGAAAAAGCGCAGGTCACGACGACTGAGTGACACGCTCGGTACCGGACGGCTTATGCGCTTACCGGCAAGGCGACGGCTGAGCGACGGACGCGGCATGCTCGGCGCGGCATCGGCCACGCGGCGGGCAGCGAGCGCCAGGCCGCGAGCACCATCCGAGATAAACGTCGGCATCGAAGCCTTCTCGCGCAGGGCATCGAGCGTCGCGTCGCCCAGCTCCGCCAGCCACGCGTTAACGGCACGGCTGCGGATGTGCGTCTGTGCCACCGAGTCGATCGCCGAATCGGGAATACGTTCGAGCATGGAGTCTGACGCATCGGCAAGCGACTCATTGATGCGGTCGGCAAGGTCGGCCCGGACGCGCTCCAACTGATCGGACAGACGCCGCCAGCTCGCCAACGAGCACACCGCGTCGACCATCATCGCGACCGCGACGATAAAGGCGGACAGCCGCACAATCAGCACCGGCAGATGGGCAAGCAGGCCCAACACCGCCGGCTCCACCACGCGACAAATGCACAACGCACCCAGGCCAAACGCGCATGCCCAGTACAGACAGATGCGTCCGTGCAGGTTAAACGGCAGGTGCGAATAGTCCCAAAAGCGAGCGCCTGTTGTTTTTTCCAGCAGCACGCCCACGCTGTACTCAATCACGCTGCATACGAGCGCTGCAGCGACAAACTGGCTCGACGCGTCAGGAATTCCGCGCAACAGCAGCCAGCAGGCAATGCCGCCCGCGCCATAGATGGGGCAACACGGTCCCAGCAAAAAGCCGCTGTTGGCAAAGCGTCCGTGGTTGAGCATGGCGCAGACCGTCGATTCCCATGCCCAGCCGCAAAACCCGTAGAAGGCGAACGAGAGCACCAGTGCCGAAAGCGGACAGGCGGCAAGCGTCGCGCCGTCAAATGCCATGTCGATCGCGGTCCCCACCGTCTACCCTCTCCTCTTTTCACTCGAATCTTTGCTCGAGCCGTCGCTCGAGCCCTCGCTCAAATCGTTCGCGTCGTCTTTGCGCGGCAGACGGCCGGCGACCGTCTCGCGCAGCGCGCACCATTTATCTGCCAGGCATACAATCCAAGCCTCACGACACGTCGGCGGCACCGGCACCAGCGGAAACATATGCCGCACGATAATATTCCGCTCGCGCGACGTCAGCTCAAAATCTTCCTCCGCACGTGCCAGGGCAAAAAACGGATGCCGAAATCCGTGCAGTCGATGGCTCGGGTCGGGGTCGTGCCAATCGTAGAGAAAGTAATCGTGTAACAGGGCTCCGCGCAGCAGCGAGGCACGGTCGACCGAAATGCCAGCACGGCCCAAGCGCTCGGCAAAGGACAGGCTCGCCCGCGCTACCGAAGTCACATGTGCATAGACCGTCACGTCACCATGCTGGATAAACTCGTGCGTCAGGTCCAAGCGGCCTGCCTGGGCCAGCTGGCGGGCGGCATCGTCGACCTCGCGCGCGATTTTCTCGGCACGAACGGCACTGGACATGCTGCCTCCTTCCAGCGGCTCACGGCGGCAAACCACGGACTGCACGCATTGAATAAAATCATCATCGAATTTACTAGTATGGCATCGGACAAAACGTTTTGCCCCGCCAGTTGGCGAATTACCGCGCCGCCGTCACATATCAAACGCCAAAATGTGCGAGACTGTTTTGTGCAATTGTGCCGGCCGAGGGAGCGCCGGCGCTCGATTCGCATGGAGTAACCCACAACGATGCTGCTTACGCAAACGACAACGCCCGAGGACGTCAAGGCTCTTAATCGCGCCGAGCTCCCGCAGCTCTGCGACGAGATTCGCCACGCCATCCTCGAAAGCTCCGCCGCTGTCGGCGGACACGTTGCCCCCAACCTGGGCGTCGTTGAGCTCACGGTCGCGCTCCATCGCGTGTTTAACTCCCCCACCGACAAAATTGTCTTTGACGTGTCGCACCAGACCTACGCCCACAAGGCGCTGACTGGGCGCGCGTACACCTATATCGATCCGGAGCGTTATGGTGAGGCTTCTGGCTTTGCCAATCCCGACGAGTCCGAGCACGACCTGTTTGCCATGGGGCATACCTCGACCTCGGTGAGCTTGGGCTGCGGCCTTGCCCACGCGCGCGACCTGGCGGGTGACACGTATAACGTCATTACCGTTATTGGCGACGGTTCGCTTTCGGGCGGCCTGGCGTTTGAGGGCTTTAACAATGCCGCCGAGCTCGACAGCAACCTGATCATCATCGTCAACGATAACGACCAGTCCATCGCCGAAAACCACGGTGGCCTGTATCGCAATCTGGCCGAGCTGCGCGCCAGCAACGGCGCCTGTGAGCGCAACATTTTCCGCGCGATGGGGCTCGATTACCGCTATCTGGACGCCGGTAACGATGTGTTGGCCCTCGTCGACGCGCTGCAGGAGCTGCGCGACATCGACCACCCCATCGTGCTGCACGTCTCGACCGCCAAGGGCAAGGGCTTTGAGCCAGCCCAAAACGACCCCGAGCGCTGGCATCACGTAGGCCCCTTTGACATGGCGACCGGCCGCAAGCTCTGCCCGGGCCATCCGAGCGAGCCTGCGCCGCGCACCTATGCCGACATTACGGGCGAGGCGCTCAGCGCCGCCATCGAGCGCGATCCGCAGGTCGTGGGCATCACGGCCGCCACGCCCTACATCATGGGCTTTACACCCGAGCTTCGCGCTGCCGCCGGCAAGCAGTTTGTCGACGTGGGCATTGCCGAGGAGCACGCCGTGACCTTTGCCACCGCGCTTGCGCGCTCGGGCGCCAAACCAGTCTTTGGTGTGTACGGCACGTTTTTGCAGCGCGCCTACGACGAGCTGTGGCACGACCTGTGCCTCAACGACGCCCCTGCAACCATCCTGGTGTTTGGTGCGTCAATCTTTGGCACCACGTCCGAGACGCACCTCTCGTTCTTTGATATTTCCATGCTGGGCGGTCTTCCCAACATGCACTACCTAGCGCCGGCCTGCATGGAGGAATACCTGTCCATGCTGAGCTGGTCGCTCGACCATCGCGAGCATCCCGTGGCGATCCGTGTACCGGGCATCGGCCTGGTAAGCCGCCCCGATTTGGCGCCCGCTGAGGACACCGACTACAGCGCCGTTCGCTACAACGTGGTGCGTCAGGGTCACGACGTTGCCGTGCTCGCGCTCGGCGATTTCTTTGAGCTGGGCGAGCGCGTGGCAAACCGCTTGGCTGCCGAGTACGGTATCGAGGCCACGCTCGTCAATCCGCGCTTCGCAGCCGAGCTTGACCGCGAGTTCCTCGACAGCCTTGCCGCCGAGCATCGCGTCGTCGTCACCCTCGAGGACGGCATCTTGGACGGCGGCTGGGGCGAGCGCGTGGCATGTTATCTGGCATGCACGCAGTTGCGCACGCGCACCTTCGGCATCGCCAAGGGCTTCCCCGACCGCTACGACCCCAACGAACTGCTCGCGCAGAATGGCATGACGGTCGAGAACATGGCCGCCGAAGCCGTGAGACTACTCAACGAGTAAGAAAACCTCCGCAGGGGAAGCATCCCTGCGGAGGTTTTTATTTTCGCGACGCGATTATCTCAATCTGTAACATCTAGGGCCCGAATTCCCGTCTAACTGTTACAGATTGAGACATTCGAATTCCCCTGAAGAGAAAATCTCAATCTGTAACAGTTACTCGGCAAAAATGGCTGCAGATGTTACAGATTGAGACAGAACAGTAAGGCATGCCGCCGCATCGGCCAGAACCACCACAAAGGTGCCTGTCCCCTTTGTGGTGGTTTTCGTTGCCGCCATTATAGCGACCGCTGCGAGCGATCATGCCATCTGCAAAACGCTTTATTAACTGCAATAACTAACGTTTACCCAGATAAAACCTGCCAAAATAAACCTGTCCCTTTTTGGTAGGTGGAATAACTCATAAAGTAAGTATGTTTCTGAGTTATTTCGTGTTGACCCGTCTGAGCGCAATAGGGTATAACTCTACTCAACCGCTAGGGATTTTATTGAGAAAGGTGTTCTCCCATGAGCAAGAACCTCTCCCAGCAGGTCGTTCTCGACCGCCGCGGCTTCGTCGCTGCCACCTTTGCAACCGTCGCCGGCCTTGGTCTTGCCGGCTGCTCCGACACCAGCGCCGAGGCCGACAAGGGTTCCGCCGCCGGTTCCTCCAAGACCTCCGAGGATACCGAGGTTTCCGCCACGCTCGACGCTAAGGCATTCGACAAGCTCGTCAACGACGGCCCCAAGGCCGATGACGACGCCATCGCCGCCAGCACCTGGGCCACGGCCGTCAAGGACGCCGGCGTCTTTAAGATCGGTGGCGTTCAGACTTCCACGCTCTTCTCCCTCCTCAACGAGAAGGACGGCAAGACCCGCGGCTTCGATGCCGGTATCGCACAGCTCCTGTCCAACTACATTCTGGGCGAGAACAAGGTCGAGATCACCCAGGTGACCTCGGACACGCGCGAGTCCGTCCTGCAGAACGGCCAGGTCGACGCCGTCTTTGCCACCTACACCATCACTGACGAGCGCAAGAAGCTCGTCTCCTTTGCCGGCCCCTACTACTACACCCAGCAGGCCATCCTGGTGCTCGCCGATAACGACGACATCAAGGGCGTCGACGACCTGGCCGACAAGAACGTCGCCGTCCAGTCCGGCTCCAACGGCCCCGCCATCCTGGAGGAGTTCGCCCCCAAGGCCAGCCAGCAGGAGTTCAAGACCGACGAGGAGGCCCGCCAGGCACTCCAGCAGGGGCGCGTTGACGCCTACGTCATCGACAACAACATGCAGCAGAGCGCCCTGGTCCGCGAGCCCGGTAAGTACAAGATCGCCGGCAAGCCCTTCGGCAGCAAGGAGCCCTATGGCATCGGTCTGCCGCTCGATTCCGACGGTGTCGCCTTTGTCAACGACTTCCTTAAGAAGATCGAGGATGACGGCACCTGGACCGAGCTGTGGCAGATCTGCATCGGCGACCGTACAGGCGACACCAATGTTCCCGAGCTGCCCGAGATCGGCGCCTAAGCGGCGAGCCTAGTAACGGCCGCAACGAAACCATACGGAAACGCATGATGCGCTTTATTGCGGTAAACTGTTTCCTCACTGAGTTGTCGGGGCTTCCGTACACACGGGAGCCCCTTTCCTTATCGGCAGGAGGTCCGCATGAGTCTCTCCGAGCTCTGGTCGCTCTATGGCCAGAACTATATCGACGCGCTGCTAGCAACCTGGGGCATGACGCTTGAGTCGTTTGCCATCGCCATGGTGCTGGCCGTCGCCGTCACCGTGATGCGCGTGTCGCCGCTCAAGCCGCTGCGCGTCTTTGGCGACCTGTATGTCCAGGTCTTCCGTAACATCCCCGGCATCGCACTGCTCATCATCGTCGTCTATGCGCTGCCGCCGCTCAAGGTCGTCCTGCCCTACCGCACCTGCGTTATCGTCGCCACGGTCCTTTTGGGCTCGGCCTTTGGCTCCGAGAACTTTATGAGCGGCATCAACACCGTCGGCGTCGGCCAGGTGGAAGCCGCCCGCTCGCTGGGGATGAGCTTCAGCCGTATCCTCGCCAAGATCGTGATTCCGCAGGCGCTGCGCTCGAGCGTGCTGCCCATGACCAACCTCTTTATCGCTGTCATGCTCACCACCGCGCTCGGCAGCCAGGTACCGTTGCAACCGCAAGAGCTCACCGGCGTGGTGAGCTACATCAACACGCGCTCGCTCGGCGGCGTCGCCGCGTTCTTTATCTCGGCGCTCGGCTACCTGGGCACGGCCTTTGTGGTGAGCCACATTGGCAACTACATTGATAAGAAGGTGAGGATCCTCCGATGAGCAAGCACTCCACCTCCGCGCTCACCATGCGCGATGCGCTCTACGAGGCTCCCGGCCCCAAGATGCGCGCCAAGATTCGCATCGGCACCGCCATCTCATTGGTTGCCGTGGCAGCGCTCATCACCTTGGTACTGCAGCGCTTTTATGTGACCGGTCAGCTTTCGGTCCACTACTGGTACTTCTTTACGCACCTCACCACCTGGAAGTTCCTGCTTGCCGGCTTTGAGGGCACCGTCAAGGTCGCACTGACCGCGGGCGCCATTGCGCTGGTGCTGGGCCTCGCCCTCATGCTCGGCCGCACCAGCGACATTAAGCCGCTGCAGCTGGTCTGCCGCGTGCTTACCGACTTCTTCCGCGGCGTGCCGAGCCTGCTGTTCATCTACTTCTTCTTTTTGGTGCTGCCGCAGTACAAGATCTCGCTGCCGTCGTTTTGGATGCTCACGCTTCCCGTCGCGCTCGCCGCAGCCGGCGTGCTGGCCGAGATTTTCCGCGCCGGCGTCAATGCCGTGCCGCGCGGTCAGGTCGAGGCAGCCCAAGCGCTCGGTCTCTCCAAGGCCAAAATCACCTTTAAAATCGTGTTGCCGCAGGCTATTCGGTTTATCATTCCGTCCTTGATTTCGCAGCTTGTGGTCGTAGTCAAGGACACCACCGTTGCCTACGTGGTGAGCTACCCCGACCTCATGCAAAATGCCCGCGTGCTCATTACCAACTACGACGCCCTCGTATCGGTCTACCTGGTGATCGCGGTCATCTACATCCTCATCAACGTCGCGATTAACAAGGCCGCTGTCTATGTTTCGCACAAGACCGGCGCGACCATCATCCGCTAACACTTTACCATTTCGAGTCATAAGGAGCCGAGCACCATGGCACAGAGCACCTCTTCCACCGGCAATCAGCCGCTGATCGAGCTCAGGCACGTCGATAAGCACTACGGCGATCTGCACGTTCTCAACGACATCAATCTCTCGGTCGACCGCGGCGAGGTCGTCGTTGTGATCGGTCCTTCGGGCTCGGGCAAGTCGACCATGTGCCGCACCATCAACCGCCTGGAAACCATCGACTCGGGCGAGATCCTCATCGAGGGCGAGCCCCTACCGCAGGAAGGCAAGGACCTTGCCCGCATGCGTGCCGAGCTGGGCATGGTGTTTCAGCAGTTCAACCTGTTCGCACATATGACCGTGCTGCAGAACGTCATGCTGGGACCGGTCGATGTGCTGGGCGTCTCCAAGGACGAAGCCCGTGAGCGCGCCATGGACCTGCTGGGCCGCGTGGGCGTGGCCGAGCAGGCCGATAAGGTGCCCGCACAGCTCTCGGGCGGCCAGCAACAGCGCGTAGCCATCGCCCGCTCGCTTGCCATGCAACCCAAGGCCATGCTCTTTGACGAGCCCACGAGTGCCCTCGATCCCGAGATGATCAACGAGGTGCTCGAGGTCATGGTCCGTCTGGCCCAGCAGGGCATGACGATGATCGTCATCACGCACGAGATGAACTTTGCCCGCCGCGTAGCCGACCGCGTCGTGTTTATGGCCGACGGCCAGATCGTGGAAACCGGCACGCCCGACGAGTTCTTCGACCACCCCCAGACCAAGCGCGCCCAGGACTTCCTCAACTCCATCAAGGGCCACTAACCCAATTGCCACGCGGGCAAATTCATCAGTAACGTTTGCCCCGCGCCACCCATGCACCATGTCCACCCGGATTCGAAAGCAACACCTATGATCGGAACCCATACC
>CALLRY010000224.1:0-1442 GCA_938014285.1 uncultured Collinsella sp.
AGATGATGTAAATGGTTCCTCTAGGCAGATTCTAGTGGTGGTTGCAACACCTGAGGTTTGAGCGGCCTTCCATGGTCACGTTGTCGGTTGTTGAGGTTATCACGCGGCGTCGAGCAGTTCGATGATCTTCTCGCTTGGTTTCATGAACCCGAGGGTTTTGCGTGGCCGGTCGTTGAGTTCCTCGGCGACCGCGTCGAGGTAGTCCTCCGGGTAGACGGATAGGTCGGTGCCTTTGGGGAAGTACTGGCGCAGGAGCCCGTTGGTGTTCTCGTTGGTGCCGCGCTGCCACGGGGAGTGCGGGTCGCAGAAGTAGACGGCCATGTCCAGCGAGGCGCCGATCCGTTTGTGCAGGGCGAGTTCCGCTCCCTGGTCCCAGGTCAGGCTGTTGCGCAGGAGTTTGGGCAGGTGCTGCATCTTGTCGATGATGGCCTGCTGGACGTGTTCGGCGTCGTGCCCGTCGGGCAGGTGCAGCAGGATCGTGAACCTGGTGGTGCGCTCGACGAGCGTGCCGATGGCGCTTTTGTTGCGGCTGCCGGTGATGAGATCGCCCTCCCAGTGGCCCGGGACCGCCCGGTCCTCGATCTCCGGGGGTCGCTCCGAGATCATGGCCATGGGTTCGCGGAAACGGGGTTTGCGGCCTTGGCCGCCTTGGGGTCTGCGGGCGGTTCGCCCCTGCCTCATGGCGCGTTTCAGCTCCTGCTTGAGTTCGCCCCTGGCCTGCAGGTAGATGGCCTGGTAGATCGTCTCGACGCTCGCGTGCATATCCCCATTATCCGGGAAGTCCAGCCTCAGCCGGTTGGCTATCTGCTCCGGGCTCCAATGCCTGCGCAACCCGGCGGCGATCTCGTCCCACAGTCGCGTGCCCTCGGCCGCCTTGCGCGGTTTGGGGCGTTTGAGCCGGTCCGCGGCCTTCTGCTGGGCGCGGTAAGGCTCGTAACCGCCGGACTCGGGATTCCTGTTGCGCTCGACCTCGCGGCTGACCGTGCCGGGGTCGCGGCCCAGCAGGCGGGCGATGGCGCGGATCGAATCGCCCAGACGCAGACGGTCCGCGATCTGGATGCGCTCCTCCTGGCTCAGGTAGCGCGGATGGAGGGTCTTGGGTTTGTCCATGGTGGAACGATACCAGTCCACCAGGGGTTTCTCGTTCCTTCCCGTGGCGCGCGTCCTGCCGTTGCGCCACGCCTTGCCGGTGCGTTTCGAGACGCCGACCGCGTGCGCGGCCTGGGTGAAGTTCATGCCTTCCTCGTCCAGCAGGCGCACGTACTCGGCGCGTCTCGCCTCGCACATCAGCTTCCTCGTCGGATATTCGACGCCGTTGAACGTCCAACGGTGTTCCCCGCCACGGTCTTCGTTTCGGTGGCTTCTGGTCACCTGACCCTCCTTGCGGTAGGTCAGGTGTTGCAACGATCACTAGAACCCGCCGCTTGGCGCCCCTCCCTGTG
>CALLRY010000225.1:0-1722 GCA_938014285.1 uncultured Collinsella sp.
GCTGCTCGAGTGTGTTGAAGCGAATGCCGCGAATATGCCCTTTTTTAATACGGGACAGGTTCACGGGCGTGGTTCCAATCCTTTCGGCAAGTTCGTTCGAGGAAATCTTTCGCTCGGCCATGATCTTGTCGAGGCGAACAATTACGGGCATGGCGTTTCCTTACGCAATCTCGTCGGAGTCGAGGTACAGCTCTCGGGCGTACAAGAAGAGCTGGGAAAGCATGAACAGGACGATGCCGAGAACCAGAGAGGTCCAATCGAATGATGAAGCGATCTCTTGGGCGCCGACGGCCCCCTCGCCGCCAAACATCGAAACGGAGGTTTTGAGTGAGCCGGCGTAGAGGCTGGTGGCAGCTTGAACAACGAAGAGAATGCCGAGCACCTTCAAGCATGTCGCAGACCCTTTCTTGAAGGGGTCTCCGCTCTTGATCGTCCACACGAGAACGGCGCTGAGGATGGTCGTAGCGATACCGATGACGGCAGGGACCAATGTCGAGATCGCAAGGGCTGGATACGCGGGGGAGTCTGCAATTACAGGGTTGTCGAGCACTTCGATTGCTGGCTTTAAGGAGAACGCCACTTGTGCGATGGCGGTGGCGCAAAGGGTCGCAGAGGCTATCGCACATGCGATGCGGAAGGAATGAAGCCGGGGAGTGCGATTGTCGGAACTCATAATAACCTCCGAAGAATTTAAAAAACTCAGGTTACTTTTTAACAGTTTATGTTAAATTGACTTTGCAGGCAAGTAATCACAGCATGCTGCAACCGAAACCCCTCTAGATTGGAGAGGATTATGTTCAGTACTGTTAAGTCGTGTAAGCTCTTGGTTTTCCTCGGCCTCGCTCTTTGTCTGTTGCTGCCGGGAGCCCCCGCTTTTGCGGATACCCCGATGCCTCCTTCCCAGGAGAGCAGCCAGTGTGCCCTCGTTGAGCCCCTCGGGTATACGGACGACGTCGTCGATACCTACTGGAGCTACAGCTGTCCTCGCGGCGTAAGCGGGCACAGCATCTCGATGTTCAACATCTCTTACAAGACGATCTCCTACCGAAATGGCTATCGCCGATCCGCGCATCATAGGGAATCCCGCCTCGCTGCAATGTGCTCCTGTGGTGTTCTTGGCACAACTGATAAATGGCAATTTGTCTATAGCACCTACTAGATGCGAGGAAGGGCCGAGCATTTTGTTCGGCCCCTCTGTTCCGACTGGATGAGGTTAAGGTTGGCGATGAATATGCTCAAAATCTCGAAGGCGATCTTTAGGTCGCTTCTCTCCTCCAGGTCGCTCTGTGTTGTCGTTGTTGCGTTGATGGTTCTTTGTGCTCTGCCCGTCTTCAGGAGCGCGGCTGGCATCGACGGACGGGTCGAATACCTCGAGTCGGGAATAACCCGTGTTGAGCAGGAATTGTCAGCATCCTATGCGGATGCGCTTGTGAATGCGGGGGAGGACGGTGTCTATACCTCTTCATCAAGCATGCCCGCGCTTCTGTACCCTCTTGCCGCGGGACGTCTTATCTTGGCACCGCTCTCTCCCCTACTTCCGTTTCTGCAGATATCGGATGGAGAGTACACCTATTATGACGGATCGAAGGAGTACTTGCTATGGGTCGCAACGGCCGTTGCCGTCTCGTTCCTTGCCGCGCGTCTTAACAAACGTGAAAAGCTCATCATCCAGGCACCGATGGGCGAGCTGGGTAGACTTGTTGCATCGAGCGTATGGGCGAG
>CALLRY010000226.1:0-1722 GCA_938014285.1 uncultured Collinsella sp.
GCCAGGAGGATATCACCGCGTTCTCGACGATCGAGACCATCAACGTGATTCCCGTGGGCATCCTGTATCTGGACCCGAGGGGCCGTCCGCTGCTCATGAACCGCTGCATGCGCAAAAACCTAGTGGAACTTCATATGCCCACCGATCTAGGTGACATGAGCGGCACATGGAACGACCTGCGCAAACTTAGCATGCAAATGCCCGAAAGCAGTAGGAACCGTGTGCGGATTAACTTGGATCGTTTTGGTGATGCTCGCGCCGTGATCGAGATTTCTCCCGCCGAGATTCGCCTATTTGTGCACGACGAGGTTATGGTTTCGGGCCGCCTCTTTGAGCGCATTATAGGCCTGGACGTGACGGAATACGCACATGCCTACGACCGCCTGGCGCAAGCCAACCACCTGCTTGAGCTTGCGGGCCAAGAGCTCCAGGCCCAGATCGAAGAAGTTAAAAAGGTTGCCGACAATGCGGCCTACCTACGTATGCGTGCCCGCGTCCACGATGTGATCGGGCAGCGCCTGTCCATTCTTCATCGCTATTTGGAGGAGGGACGTCTGGACGATGAGTCGCTCGAGCAGATTGACCCGTTGCTGCGCTCAATCGCCGCCGATTTGCGTAGTGGCGGTGCCAGCGAGCCTGCAGAGCAGCTGGGTGATATCGTCCATGCTTTTGGCCTGGTGAGTGTGCAGATCGATGTTGAGGGTGCGCTGCCTGAGGACGCGCGTGTCGCCGCCGCATTTTTGCAGATTATCCGCGAGGCCTCGACCAATGCCACCAAGCATGCGCAGGCGCATCGGGTCCATGTGCGCCTGTGGCAGGAGGGGGCGGATGCTGGAGCCGTCGCGCGCATGACGATTTCTAACGACGGGTCCCCGGCCCCCGTATCGTATCGCGAGGGAACGGGTATCCCAGGTATGAGGCATGTCGCACAGAATCTGGGCGGCAGCCTTGAGGTCCATGCCGCCCCACCCTTTACGCTTACGGTATCCATTCCGCTCGCCTCCAGCGCCACGGTCCAAAGGAGAAGCTCATGATCCGCGTCCTTATAGTCGAAGACCAGGCCATCCTGCGCGAGAGCCTGGCGCGCTCCGTTGGCGACCAGCCCGATATGACCGTCGTCGCCGCGATCGCCGATGCCTCCGAGGCCTTGGGTGTCGCGCTCAAGGAGCGCCCGGACATGATACTGATGGACGTGTGCACCGAACACGATTCAAACGGCATCGTGGCGGCGGCGCGCATCAAGGAGCGGCTGCCCGAGTGTCGCATCATTATCATGACCGGCATGCCCGAGATCACCTTTGTCGATCAGGCCCGCGAGGCGGGCGTCGATAGCTTTGTGTACAAGAACGTCGGTATCGACGAGCTGTTCGCCGTGATGCGCTCCACGCTGGCGGGCTATTGCACGTTTCCCAAGCCGCCCGAGAGCATTTTTTCGGGCACGGCGGCACTCGACGACGTCGAGCTATCGATTTTGCGCCTTGCCTGCGAGGGCAAGAGCTGTCGCGAGATTGCGGCCGAGCTGTTTATGAGTGAGGGCACCATCAAGCGCCGCATTTCGGAGATCCTGAGCAAGACCGGCTACGACAATATCATGCGTCTTGCCGTGCATGCGGTGACCGAGGGCAGCATCGTCCCCAATATGGAGCGCCCGTAGTCGGTGCGCCGCCCGTGTTCCAACGCCAAAGATAGGCCGCCCGCTGTTTTGCATCTAAAAACGGCGGG
>CALLRY010000227.1:0-2120 GCA_938014285.1 uncultured Collinsella sp.
CCGGAACCGCCACACTCGGGGCAGACCGACTGGAACGTGCCCGCACCAAACAGGAAGGACAGGTCGACGTCGATGTGGCCGCGGCCGCCACAGCTTGGGCAGGTATGGGCATGCTCGGAGGAGACAGAACCCGAGCCGCCGCAATGTCCGCACGTATCGAAACGCGTGTAGCGGACGGTCTTGCGGGCACCGCCCTTGGCCTCCTTGGCGTCGAGTTTGATATCGACGACCACATTGGCTCCGTTCTCGGGATTGTAGGCAGCCTGGCCGCGACGCTGCTGGCCCCAGGCGCCACCAAAGGGAAAGCCGCCCTCAAAGGGATTGCCATAGCCCGTGTTGCCGGCGTAGCCGCCACCATAGGACGAAGCCGTAGGAGCACCGGCAAAGGGATTGCCAGAACGCATGGCGTCGTAGCGCGCACGTTTTTGCTCATCCGAAAGCACGGCGTAGGCCTCGGAAACCTCTTTAAACTTTTCCTCGGCATCCGGCTCTTTGTTGACGTCCGGATGGAGCTTGCGGGCCTTTTGCTGGAAGGCCTTTTGAATATCACGCGAGGTGGCGTCCTTGGAGACACCCAGAATCTCGTAGTAATCTTTTTCGTTCATCGTCGCCATGCGCGGCAACCTCCTGCTCACAGCAGCGTATATATTCCGGTAATTCTACCCGAGCGGCCTAGGCTAGATCCCAAAACAGCTCGAACAGAACATTTCCATCGAGCCAGCCCAGGTGTGTCGGCGCCAGACGAGCTCGAACATGGCCCGCGAGGACATCTGCCGAAGTGAAGGGTCCCTCATGGACCCCGAGCGTCTCGGGAACCCAAGTGGCAAGACCCAATTCGAGCGCGCGATCGCAAGCAGCTGTCAGCTCTCCCGTTGGGATGACGCAAGCCGCACGAACCAACAGGTCGGACGCGACACCGCGCGTCATGCGGCAAGCAAGCATCAGGTCTTCAGCCGCAGCCTCACGCTGCGACAGATATTCGGCCTCAAACGCTGTCGCGTCATCGTTACGTTGCACCAGACGCACGCGATACGAATCGCCTCGAGAAGACACGCCGGGGAACAAACCTGCAAGACGGTCGAAATCCTCGGCGTCGAGCATGCCCGCGGCAGAACGACCCAGGCCCAGGTAGCCCCGTCCGGTCCAGTAGGCAATGTTATGGGCACACTCATGGCCGTCGAGCGCGTAGCTCGCCACCTCATACGGGTGATAGCCGGCGGCACCCAGGAGTTCGCGTGCCACGTCCATGCAGGCAGCCTGAAAATCCTCATCAGGCACGAGCGACTCATCGCGGCACGCCATGCAATAAAGGGGCGTCCCCTCCTCGAGCGTGAGCGGGTAAACCGACACATGATGCGGAGCTGCCGCCAGCACGCCATCGAGCGTGCGCTTCCAACTCGCTGTGGTCTGCCCGGGAAGTCCGCACATAAGGTCGCACGACACGTCAAGCCCAGCGTTCTTGACCGTCGCGATGGCAGCGAGCGCCCGATCGGCATCGTGAATACGACCGATGGCGGTAAGTTCGATGTTATCGAGCGTTTGCACGCCCAGAGAGACGCGTGTGACACCAACCTTGGCAAGCGCAGCGGCAAGCTCGGCGGTCAGCGACTCAGGATTAGCCTCGCAGGTAAACTCAACGGGGGCGCACCACGCATGAATACGCCGCGCCAGCTCCACCAAGCGCTCCCCCGCCAGCGACGGCGTACCGCCGCCAACATAGACGGTGCGGATCTGGTCAAGGCCCCCAGCTTTGCCAAAAGCATCGAGGCGCGCGAACAACTGCTCAAAATAGACATCGAGCGCAGCGCTCAGGTCGCACGGAGCAAAACTGCGCGAGTCAAAGTCGCAGTACCGGCACTTTTGGGCGCAAAACGGCACGTGCGCATACAGCGCGGTAACGGCCACCCTTAAGCCTCCAGCGGATGAGGGGGCACCGATTCGCCGGCGGCAAGGGCAGCCTCGCAGGCCACCGCATCGCGCTCGATCTCATCGACCAGCGCCATGAACTCCTCGTACGTGGAGCAGCGCACCACATGGGCACGCCAAGCGGCGGCATGGGGCATGCCTTTTAAGTACCAGCTTGCGTACGTACGGGCACGCGACATGAGCGGCAGGAGCTC
>CALLRY010000228.1:0-4658 GCA_938014285.1 uncultured Collinsella sp.
TGCGGTCGACATGCGTGTAGACCTGCGTGGTCGAAATATCGGCACGGCCCAAAATCTCCTGCAGCACACGCAGGTCGGCACCGCCCGCGAGCATGTGGGTGGCAAAGGAGTGGCGCAAGGTATGGGGATGGAGCCCCACCAGCCCCACCTGACGCCCATACCGCTCGCATATCGCATGCACGGCCTGGCGCGACAGGCGACGTCCGTTCTTATTTAAAAAGACCGCCGAGGTCTCGGTTCCGCGCGCATGGGCCGCCAAGCGAGAACGCCCCTCAGTTACATAGAGCGTCAGAGCTCGCGCCGCGCTTCCCACCAGCGGGGACAGGCGTTCCTTTGAGCCCTTACCGCGAACGAGCACAAAACCATCGTCGATATGGATATCGCCCACATCGAGCCCCACCAACTCGCTCACACGCAAACCGCATCCGTAGAGCACTTCCAAGATGGCATGGTCGCGCAAGCCCATCTCGCCCTCGGGGAAGTCTTGATCGAGCAGAGCCGAGACATCCTCCACCGATAGATACTCCGGCAAACGCTCAGCCTTTTTAGGCAGGCGCAACGCCGCCGTTGGATTTTGGGCTACAGCCCCATCGCGCACCAAAAAGGCATGCAGGCCCTTCACGGCTGCAAGCGCACGCTCCACCGAGGCATCGGAATAGCCCCCATCGCGACGGTCGGCGACAAAGCCCTCCACGACCTGACGAGTCACCTCTTCAAAAGACACAATACCCGCCCGCTCCAGATAGGCGCAGTACGTCGTCAGGTCACGACGATAGGCCGCAATCGTGTTGCGCGCCAAACCCCGCTCGACCGCGAGGTAGTCGAGATACTCCCCCGCCGCCACGGCGAGCGACGAGGGAGTAGCTTCGGTATGTTCCTTATTCGCCGGCACCCTTAGTCCGTAGCGAGGTTCATGGGCGTCACCTGCAGACGGTCGACACCCTCGTGCTGGCCGATCGAAGCGCGTACGAACTCGCGGAACAGCGGCTGCGGGTTGGTCGGGCGGCTCTTGAACTCGGGATGAGCCTGGGTTGCCACATACCACGGATGCACGTCGCGCGGCAGCTCGACCATCTCGACCAGGCGCTCGTCAGGCGACAGACCCGAGATAACCAAACCGGCGTCCTCGAGCTGGTCGCGGAAGGCGTTGTTGAACTCAAAGCGGTGACGGTGACGCTCGTAGACGAGTTCCTCGCCATATGCCTCGCGAGCAAGGGTATCGGCGGCGAGCTTGCACGGATAGGCGCCCAGGCGCATGGTGCCGCCCTTCTCGGTCACGTCCTCCTGCGAGCTCATCAGATCGATGACACTATACGGGCCATCCGGATCGAACTCAGAGGAGCTGGCGCCGGCAAGGCCGACGACATTGCGCGCAAATTCGCACACGGCCACCTGCATACCCAGGCAAATGCCCAGATACGGAATCTTGTGCTCACGGGCAAACTCGGCCGCGAGGATCTTGCCCTCCAGGGCGCGCTTGCCAAAGCCGCCGGGGACCAGGATGCCCGAGGCGTCGCCCAGAACCTCGGAGACATTCTGCTCGTCGAGGCTCTCGCCGTCGACCAGCTGGACGTCCACATGGCGATCGTAGAAGACGCCCGCATGGTGCAGGGCCTCGATAACCGACAGGTACGCATCGGGCAGCTGCGTGTACTTGCCCACGACGGCGATCTTCACCTTGTCGGCGTGATGGTTGGCGTGATTCTGTTTGCGCAGGAACTCGTTCCACTCGCTCATGTCGCGCTCACGCGGGTCCAGACCCAGGCGCTCGCAAATGCGCAGGTCAAAGTCCTGCTCGGCAAGCAGCTGCGGAACATCGTAAATGCTCGCGCAGTCCTCGTTGGTAAAGACGCAATCGGTGTCGACGTCGCAGAAGCTTGCGATCTTTCCGCGGATAGCGTCATCGATATGGTGGTCGGAGCGCAGCACGATAATATCGGGCTGGATGCCAAAGCTGCGGAGCTCCTTGACGGAATGCTGTGTGGGCTTGGTCTTGACCTCGTGGGCGGCGGCGATATAGGGAACGAGCGACACGTGGATGTAGCAGACGTTCTCGGGGCCGGCCTCCTTGCGGTACTGACGGATGGCCTCGACAAACGGCTGGGACTCGATGTCGCCGATCGTGCCGCCCAGCTCGGTGATGACTACATCGGAGCCGGTCTGCTCCTCGATGCGGCGGAACTTGTCCTTAATGGCATTGGTGACGTGGGGAATCACCTGCACGGTACCGCCCAAAAAGTCGCCGCGACGCTCGCGGGCGATTAGGCTTTTGTAGATGGCACCGGTCGTAAAGTTGGAATCGCGGGTCAGGTTCTCATCAATAAAGCGCTCGTAATGACCCAGGTCCAGGTCGGACTCGTAACCATCCTCGGTAACGAAGACCTCACCATGCTGGAACGGGCTCATGGTACCGGGGTCGACGTTCAGATACGGGTCGGCCTTCTGCATCGTTACTTTGTAGCCACGCGACTTGAGCAGACGGCCCAGCGAGGCCGCGGTGATACCCTTGCCCAGGGACGAAACCACGCCACCGGTTACGAACACATGCTTGGTCATATTGAGTTACCTGCGCTTCCCGTAGAAGTTGTTTATCCACATCTTACGGGTCTTCATTGTAATACTCGCGCCGCGGACCGTTCGCAATTTTTCTCGCGTGCGATTGCATTTCTCAATCTTGAAACAAAACGCCGCCCGGTTTCCCAGGCGGCGTCGCTATGGCAAGGGTTACATGCTGCTATCGATCAGCAACCTCGTCCTCAAGCATTTCTTGAACGAGCATGCCGGTACGGACGCCCTCAAGATACCACTCGCCACGTTCGGTGAGGCAAATGCCATTTGCAAGCTGACCGCCGTCGTCGCTATAACGCGAGACGACATCAATCATGCCTTCGGAATCCAAGCGATCGATTGCGGCGCGGGCACGATACGGCGAAACCCCCACGCGCTCGGCAAGCGTTTTGCGCGAGAAACCATACGGCCCGCCATTGTCTTCGGTTTGCTGGTCGATTTCCATCAACACCAGCACCTCAACACGCTTCATATCGTTGACACTCGCACGACCCTTGCCCGCCATAGCAGCCTCCTCAAACCGAGCACGAGCATCTAACGCGCCGTGCGCGACCGACACACCTCACGATGGCAGGTAATATCCATCATGCGGCATCCCGCTAAGGATGAAACAGTTACGGTTATTGTATACCGCTCAAATTGTTTCTAAGCAGGTAAACGGCTATTTTTCGCCGAAATAGACGCTTTATTGATCAAAAAGCCGTACCGGGCGCTAACCCGATACGGCCAAAATGCAATGCAATTACCGCGGTACTTCAAACTTATCGATGGAAGAAACCGCGACGCTCAAACTTGGGCTCGCAGCACACGTTGATGCCCAGTTTGCGCAACACCGTCTCGTCCGTCGGCGAGATAATCACGCTAAAGAAGGCATCGCAACCGCGCAGCTGCTCCAGGCCCGAAAGGACACGAGCGGCCGTCTCGCTCGTAGCCGAGGTAATTGACAGCGCCATAAGCGTCTCGTCGGTGTGGAGACGCGGGTTTTTGCTGCCCAGGAAATGCGTCTTAAGCTTGCTGATGGGCTCGATCGCCTCGTCGCTGATGACTTCAAGCTCAAGGTCGACGCCCGAGACATGCTTGAGAGCGTTCATGATCAGCGAGCTCGCGGCGCCCAGGCGCGTGGAGGTCTTACCGGTCACCACGGAGCCATCGGGCATGACCATGGCGCCCACGGGACCGCCCGTCAGTTGCTCCCTGGTAAGGGCAGCCGAGCGCGCCGGCGAGTAGTTCTTATCGATGCCGGCTTTCTTCATAATAATCTTGAGACGGTCGACTTGCTCATCGCCCACGCCGGTGCGGCGCACATTTTCGACCGCGGTAAAGTAGCGGCGGACGATCTCCATCTTGGAAGCGTCGCGGCAGGCATCGTCATCGGTAATGGCAAATCCAACCATGTTGACACCCATGTCCGTAGGGCTCTGATAGGGGCTCTTGCCCAGAATCTTTTCCATCAGGGCACGGACCACCGGGAAGGCCTCGACGTCGCGGTTGTAGTTGACCGTGGTCTTGTTGTAGGCCTCAAGGTGGAAGGAATCGATGATGTTGGCATCGTCGAGGTCCGCCGTGGCGGCCTCGTAGGCAATATTGACCGGATGCGTCAGAGGAAGATTCCAGACCGGGAAGGTCTCAAACTTGGCATAGCCGGCGGCGGTGCCGTGCTTATGCTCGTGGTACAGCTGCGAGAGGCAAGTGGCGAGCTTGCCCGAGCCAGGGCCGGGCGCCGTCACGACAACGAGTGGACGCGTGGTCTCGACGAACTCGTTCTTGCCGTAGCCTTCGTCAGAAACGATCAGATCGACGTCGTGCGGATAGCCCTCAATGGGATAGTGCAGCTTGGCGGGAATGCCGAGTGCATTCAGACGATTGCGGAAGACGTCGGCAGCGGGCTGACCGGCATACTGCGTGATAACCACGGCCGCGACAGCAAAACCGTTGCCGCGGAACAGATCGACCAGGCGCAAAACGTCCTCGTCATAGGTAATGCCCAAGTCGCCACGGGCCTTGTTCTTCTCGATATGGTTCGCATTGATTGCGATGATGACCTCGACGTCATCGGCAATGCTCTTGAGCATGCGGAACTTACTGTCCGG
>CALLRY010000229.1:0-3286 GCA_938014285.1 uncultured Collinsella sp.
CCTCTATGCCCGTCGTCCCCGCAAGCGCAAGGCCGTCGTCGACCAGCTTGCCCGCGAGCTCGAGGCCGAGGACGATGCCGCTGCCGATGCCCCGAAGGGAGGCGATGAGTAATGCCTATCGGACCTGCGCGTATGCCGCTCTTCGATCACCTGGGAGAGCTCCGTCGCCGCCTGACCATCGTGGTCGTCTCGGTGTTTGCCGCAGCCATCGTGCTGTATTTCGCCACGCCCGTGGTGCTCGACATCCTGGAAGATCCCATCCGCTCCTTTGTGCCGGATGGTAAGTTCTACATCACCACCACGCTCGGCGGCTTTGGCCTGCGCTTCTCGCTGGCCATCAAGATGGCCGTGGTCATGTGCACGCCCATGATCATCTGGCAGATTCTGGCGTTTTTCCTGCCGGCGCTTCGCCCCAACGAGCGCAAGTGGGTCGTGCCCACGGTGCTCGCCTCGACGGTGCTGTTCTTCCTGGGCGCAATCTTTTGCTACTTCATCATCATCCCTGCGGGCTTTGAATGGCTCATCGGCGAGACCTCGGCCGTTGCCACGGCACTGCCCGATTTGGAGAACTACGTCAACATGGAGCTGCTCTTTATGATCGGCTTTGGTGTGGCGTTTGAGCTGCCGCTCATCATCTTCTACCTGTCCGTCTTCCATATCGTGTCCTACGCGGCCTTCCGCAGCGCCTGGCGTTACGTATACGTTGGCCTGCTTGTGGGCTCGGCTGTGATTACGCCCGACGGCTCGCCCGTTACGCTGGGCCTCATGTATGGCGCCCTGCTCTCGCTCTACGAGATTTCGCTCGCCATCGCCCGTGTGGTCATTACCGCGCGCGAGGGCAAGGAGGGCTTGTTCGTGAGTCGTCTGGACCTGTTCTCGGACGATGAGGACGACGAGGAGTAAATCGGTATGCACGAGGTTGGCATTGTCAACGGCATACTCGATACAGTGATTCGTGCGGCGCGCCGTTTTGGTAACGCTTCGTATCGGGGATATGACCGAGGTCGTGCGCGAGGCGCTTGACTTTGCGTGGGAGACGTTTCGTGACGAGGACCCGCTCACGCAAGGTTGCGAGCTTGCGGTAGAGGAGGTCCATCCGCAAAGCGAGTGTCTGGACTGCGGTGAGGTTTTCGATCATGACCGCTTCCACTGCCGCTGCCCCCAGTGCGGCGGCGCCAATGTGCGCCTACTGCACGGCCGCGAGCTCGACATCGCAAGTATCGAAATCGAGACCCCCGACGATTAGCCCATCAGCCATCTGGGGACGGGGTATAAAGGGGCAGAAGTAAGGAGTGCCGAATATGGCCGAGAAAACGATTGATATCGCGTCGCCGATTCTGTCGCGCAACGAGCGCCTGGCAGATCAGCTGCGTCAGCGATTTAAAGAGACAAACACCTATGTGATCAATGTGCTGTCGAGCCCCGGCTCGGGCAAGACCACCACGATTCTGGGCACCAACGAGCGCCTGCGCGACAAGGCTGGCCTGCGCTGCGCCGTCATCGAGGGCGATATTGCCTCGGATGTCGACGCCATTACCATGAAGGAAGCCGGCATGCCCGCCATCCAGATCAACACGGGCGGCCTGTGCCACCTCGAGGGCAACATGATCATGGAGGCCGTTGACGCGTTCGACCAGGCGGTGGGTCTGGAAAACATTGACGTCATCTTTATCGAAAACGTGGGTAACCTGGTCTGCCCGGTCGACTTTGACCTGGGCGAGAACCTGTCCATCATGATCCTCTCGGTGCCCGAGGGCGACGACAAACCCATCAAGTACCCGGGCATCTTCCAACACGCCGGCGCACAGCTGCTCAACAAGGTCGACGTGGCTCCGGCTTTCGATTTTGACATGGATAGGTATACTAAGACACTCGATGACCTCAATCCGCAGGCGCCGCGGTTTGCCGTGAGCGCGCGCAAGGGCGAGGGCATGGATGCCTGGTGCGATTGGCTCATCGGGCAGATTGAGCAAGCAAGGGCGTAAGTCGGCCGCCATACGGGCGGGCGTAGCCGCAGAGACATGAGATAGGAGCCTCTTTTGAAGCTCATCATCGCCGAGAAAAACGACGCCGCGCGTCAGATCGCCGAGCGGCTGTCCACGGGTAAGCCTAAAAAGGACAAGGTGTACAACACCGCCATCTACCGTTTTGAGTGGAAGGGCGAGGAGTGCGTGACCATCGGCCTTGCCGGTCACATCCTTGCGCCCGATTTTTGCGACAGCGTGCTGTTCGATAAAAAGCTGGGTTGGTATTCGGTGACCGAGGACGGTGAGATGTTGCCGGCCGATATGCCCGATGGCCTGGCGCGTCCGCCCTATGACACCAAGCGTAAGCCGTTCCTTGCCGATGGCATCTCCATCAAGGGTTGGAAGCTCGAGAGCCTGCCTTACCTCACCTGGGCGCCCGTCATTAAGCTGCCGGCCGAGAAGGAGCTCATTCGCTCGCTCAAGAACCTTGCCAAGAAGTCTGACAGCGTCATCATCGCCACGGACTTCGACCGCGAGGGCGAGCTGATCGGCTCGGACGCTCTCAACAAGGTGCGCGAGGTTGCGCCGGACTTGCCGGTTGCCCGCGCCCAATACTCTTCGTTTACCAAGGCCGAGATTACGCACGCCTTCGATCATCTCGTCTCGCTCGACCAGAATCTGGCCGACGCCGGCGAGAGTCGCCAACACATCGACCTCATTTGGGGCGCGGTGCTCACGCGTTACCTGACGCTCGCCAAGTTTGGCGGCTTTGGTAACGTGCGCTCCGCCGGCCGCGTGCAGACGCCGACGCTCGCCATCATCGTCGAGCGCGAGCGCGAGCGCATGGCGTTTGTGCCCGAGGACTATTGGCAGATTCGCGGCATGGGTGCCGCGCAGGGCGCTGCCGAGGACGACCGCTTTAAGATCGCGCACAAGACGGCGCGTTTTACCGACAAGGATGCTGCCGAGACGGCGTACGGCCATGTCGACGGCGTTACGACGGCAACCGTCGCCGCGGTGACCAAACGCTCGCGTAAACAGCAGCCGCCCACGCCGTTTGCGACGACCTCGCTGCAGGCTGCCGCCGCGGCTGAGGGTATCTCGCCTGCGCGTACGATGCGCATCGCCGAGTCCCTCTACATGGCCGGTCTCATCAGCTATCCGCGTGTCGACAACACCGTGTACCCTGCGACGCTCGATCTGGGCGCCGTGGTGAGCGACCTGGCAAAGATCAATCCGGCGCTGGCGCCCGTATGCAAAAAGGTGCTCGCCGGTCCCATGAAGCCCACGCGCGGCAAGGTCGAGACCACCGACCACCC
>CALLRY010000230.1:0-7104 GCA_938014285.1 uncultured Collinsella sp.
CCGCGCGGCGCGCTGGCGGCAGGCAGTTTGGGCGAGGCGGGGTCGTTGATGCTGGTGGGGCAAGTGATGACCTCTTCCACGCGCTCGGCGGCGACCTCGGCACGGGGCAGGATAACCGAAACCATGGTGAGGATCATAAACGCCATGACGATCTGCATGGTGTAGGAGATGAACGCCATCATGTTGCCGACCTGCATCACGCCGTCGGACACGCCCTGCGCGCCAAACCAGACGATAAGCACGGTGATGCAGTTCATGACGAGCATCATGAGCGGCATCATAAAGCTCATGGCGCGGTTGGTGTAGAGCTGCGTGGTCATCAGGTCGAGTGATGCCTTGTCAAAACGTTCGAGCTCATGCTCCTCGCGGTTGAACGAGCGGATGGGCATAAGGCCGTCGAGCAGCTCACGGGCGGTAAGGTTCACGCGGTCAACAAAGCTCTGCATCTTTTTGAACTTGGGCATGGTGAGGCCCATGAGCACGCCGACGACAGCCGAAACCGCGATGATGGCCACAGCGATGGTCCACTCCAGGCCGGTATGGTTGGCCAGGACGCGCATGACGGCGACGATGCCCATGACGGGAGCCATCAGGCACATGCGGATAAACAGGGTTGCGGCCATCTGAATCTGCTGAATGTCGTTGGTGCAGCGGGTGATGAGCGAGGCCTGGCTAAACTTGCCCACCTCGGCCGGCGAGAAGTGCATAACCTTGTTGAAGGTCTCGCGGCGCAGGTCAGGATGGTGGCGACCAGCGACACCAGACACAGACCAAACATCGTGGTCGCCATGCGGCCCAGGTAGGCGTTCTGCACGTCAGCGGGGTCGATGCCCTGTGCCTTGTACTCGTCCTGCACGTAGCTCACGGCGCGCTGGGTGACGATGGAGCCCGACATGGAGCCCATTTTGTCAGCCATATCGTTGGCGCCCTCGACGAGCTTGCCCTGATCGATAAGACCGCCTTCAACGCCTAGGCGCAGGCTCTTCATGGTGATCTTGCCGCCGTCGGCGTCGATCTGCTTTTGCATGCTCTGCGCGGCTGCGGCCTTCTGCTGCATCTCGGCGAGCTGCTCGGGCGTCATGGCAGCCATCTGCTCGGGGGTGGGCATGGCCTGGGCAGCGTTGTTGTCTTTCTCGCTGGACGAGCCCATCATGTCGCCCATGGAGTTGGCGTCAATGCCCTGGTCGAGCGAAAGGACGACAGTCTCGGGCAGGCTCATAATGTCGGCAATCTTGCCTCCATCGGCACGTTCTTCCTCGGTGCCCTTGTACGTTCGAATGCCGTTTTTGTCTGCCTTGCCAAACACGGCCTCCACAGCTTTGGCGTCCTTGGTGCTCATAAAGAGCTCAAGGTCATCGAGCGATTCGGCGCGAATGGTGTCGGGCACGGGCGAGGCGATGCCGCCTTGCTGCACGCCCACGTCGACGATGTCGCTCATATAGGTAGGCAGTGCCAGATCGGCGTTGCAGCTGATTACGATAAGTACGATAGCTGCGAACAGTGCCAGGACATGCTTTTTAAAGAGCTTGAGAATCCTCACTCGGCATCTCTCCTTTCTTGATTGCGGTCGATAATTTCGTTGGCACGCCTAAGAAGGCGCACCATCTCTTGGGTATCTGTTTCGCCGAGCTGCTCGAGGAAAGCCGCGGTGCGGTCCTCGAATTCCCGGCGTTTGATTTCGAGATCCTGGAATCCCTTGTCGGTCACTATGACGTGTACGCGACGACGGTCAGTCTTTGAGTGCTCGCGCTCGACCCAGCCCTTGGCCTCGAGGGCGCGTAGGATATTGGCGATGCGGGCACTCGAGACCCAGGCGCGATCAGCGAGTTCGCTCGGCGTGAGCGAACCGCCGGCGAGTATGAGGGCGCGCATGACGGCCATCTCGCCGCCGAGGGCTTTGTCCGCAAAACGCGAAATGCGCTGATGCATGCTGCCGAACTCGGAAAGGAGCTGACGCCCAAGTTCACGGAAATCGGTATCTTCCACCGAAAACCCCTAACACTAGAAACTATTTTCGGTGAAAGATGATATCCTTGCACGCGTACCCTATGCGGTAGATTTTGGGACATGTCTAGAAAACTACCTTTAGGCGACCTCCGTACACCGTCGGTGCCAGCAAAGTTAGGGGCAGATCGTTAGGCATGTCCTAAAGCCTACTCAGAGGCACTTTACCCTGCTAAAGCTGGCATAACAGCTAGAGTGAACGTCGTACAAAGGCAAGGAAAATACCGAACAAATCGGTGAACGGTAGTTGTTTGCGCTCGCATTTCCTGCGGATTTGTAAAAAACGCCCTTTTGATATAAAAAAAGAAACATATAACAGCCCAGATGGAGAGGGTGGCTATGTTATCCTTCTCAGACGGGTGAAATCTTGGGTTTTGGGTTGTAGTTCCAAGGTGGACAAACGTTTTTCCTGCACCAACGTGTGGTGAAGAACGGAAGAAGCCGGTAGTGCAAGCCGAAAATTCAAGAATTCAATAAGCAGCGGTGTGAGAGAGCGCCGCATTACACGTAACTAGGAGCGTGGTTACACAATGCAGGAGGCATGGGAAGGCTTCAAGGAAGGTATCTGGACGGGAGAGGTTGACGTCCGAGACTTCATCCAGAAGAACTACACCCCCTACGAGGGCGATGAGTCGTTCCTCGTAGGTCCGACCGAGCGTACCAAGGAGCTGTGGGGCGAGGTTCTCGACTTGCTGCTTAAGGAGCGCGAGCAGGGTGGTGTCCTCGATATGGACACCAAGACCGTCACGGGTATCGTGAGCCACCCCGCTGGCTACATCGATAATGCCCATCGCGACAAGGAGACCATTGTTGGCCTCCAGACCGACAAGCCGCTCAAGCGCGCGCTGCACGTCAACGGTGGTATCCGCATCGCTTGCCAGGCTGCCAGCCAGCACGGCTACAAGGTCGACGAGAACGTTGTCGAGCGCTACACCTTCGAGCGCAAGACCCACAACGCTGGCGTCTTCGATGTTTACACCCCCGAGATGCGTGCTTGCCGCTCGGCTCACATCATCACCGGTCTGCCCGATGGCTATGGCCGCGGCCGCATCATCGGCGACTACCGTCGTGTTGCCCTGTACGGCGTCGACTACCTGATCAAGGACAAGGAGGCCCAGAAGGCTTCCACTCCGACGGTCATGACCGCCGACAACATCCGCGATCGTGAGGAGCTGCAGGAGCAGATCCGCGCCCTCGGCGAGCTCAAGATGATGGCCGAGACCTATGGTTTCGATATTTCCAACCCTGCTACCAACACGCAGGAGGCCATCCAGTGGATGTACTTCGCCTACCTTGCTGCCGTCAAGGAGCAGAACGGCGCCGCTATGTCCATCGGCCGCACCTCTACGTTCATCGACATCTATGCTGAGCGCGACCTTGCCAACGGTACCTTCACCGAGGAGCAGATCCAGGAGTTCGTGGATCACTTCATCATGAAGCTCCGCATGGTCAAGTTTGCCCGTACCCCCGAGTACCAGGCCCTGTTCACCGGCGACCCGCAGTGGGTCACCGAGTCCATCGGCGGCATGGGTGTTGACGGCCGTACGCTCGTTACCAAGATGAGCTACCGCTACCTGCACACGCTCGAGAACATGGGCACCAGCCCCGAGCCCAACATGACCGTTCTGTGGTCGACCCGTCTGCCCGAGAACTTCAAGAAGTTCTGCGCCAAGACTTCTGTCGCCAGCTCCTCGATCCAGTACGAGAACGACGACCTCATGCGCGTCTATCACGGCGACGACTACGGCATTGCCTGCTGCGTGTCCTCCATGCGCATCGGCAAGGAGATGCAGTTCTTCGGCGCCCGCGCCAACCTGGCCAAGTGCCTGCTGTACGCACTCAACGGCGGTGTTGACGAGGTCTCCAAGAAGCAGGTCGGCCCCAAGTATCGCGCCGTCGAGGGCGATACGCTCGATTACGACGACGTTGTGGCCAAGTACAACGACATGATGAAGTGGCTCGCTGGCGTGTACGTCAACTCGCTGAACATCATCCACTACATGCACGATAAGTACTGCTACGAGCGCATTCAGATGGCTCTGCACGACAAGCACGTGCACCGCTGGTTCGCTACGGGCATCGCTGGCCTTTCCGTCGTGGCTGACTCCCTGTCCGCCATCAAGTACGCCAAGGTCCACCCCGTCCGTGACGAGAACGGCATCATCGTCGACTTCGAGACCGAGGGCGAGTTCCCCAAGTACGGTAACGACGACGACCGCGTCGACCAGATCGCTCACGACGTTGTGCACCAGTTCATGGAGTACATCCGCATGAACGACACCTACCGCAACTCCGTGCCCACGACCTCGGTTCTGACCATTACTTCCAACGTCGTGTACGGTAAGAAGACCGGCTCCACGCCCGACGGCCGCAAGGCTGGCCAGCCGTTCGCCCCGGGTGCTAACCCCATGCACAAGCGCGATAGCCACGGCGCCATCGCTTCGCTGTCTTCGGTTTCCAAGCTCCCGTTCCGCGATGCCCAGGACGGCATCTCCAACACCTTCTCCATCATCCCGAGTGCGCTCGGCAAGGAGGACCAGGTGTTCTTTGGCGATATCGACCTTGATCAGCTGGGCGAGTAACTATTGTTAGTGCTATACTAACAATAACGATTACTGATTAGCGCGCCGGTTTCGGCCGGCGCCTATTAATCGAAGGAGACATATTATGAAGGTTTCTGAAGTTTCCGAGACCCAGGCCGATAACCTGGTCCACATGCTCGACGCTTACGCCGAGAAGGGTGGCCACCACCTGAACATCAACGTCTTCAACCGTGAGACGCTGCTCGACGCTCAGGCTCACCCCGAGAAGTACCCGCAGCTGACCATCCGCGTTTCCGGCTATGCCGTGAACTTCCACACGCTCACCAAGGAGCAGCAGGACGAGGTCATTGCGCGTACCTTCCACAACAAGTTCTAAAGGGATTTAACTCCTGTAGGATTACTGGGGCCGGTTTTGGGTTATTTTCCAAAACGTCCCCGGACATGCAAAGAGGCTCCGCTGCGCGCGTTGCGCGGCGGGGCCTCTTTGCGTCCTGCGGGATGTTTTGGAAAATAACCCAAAACCGGCCAAGCGGGGTTCTTCGGAGTCACTCTTTAGGCGGAACTCTCCTAATTATTTGGATGAGTCGTTTACTTACTTGTGCTGTTACCGTCTTCCCGCTGTTGTTGGGGTATGCTTTGTTCGTATGTAAACGTATGACATGTTGATAGGGGAGGGTGCTATGGCTCGCGAGGGCACTCGTTCTAAGGATTCTGCTAAGCCTGGCATCAAGGAAGTTGCAGCGGTGGCGGGGGTTTCGCCTACTACGGTATCTCGCGTGCTTAATAACCGCGGTTATATTAGCCAAGAGACCCGCGATAAGGTCCACGCCGCGATGGAACGCATCAACTATACGCCCAACGATATCGCCCGTGCCATGCTCAACGGCCGTCTGAACCTTATCGGCATGATCGTTCCCTTTGTGAGCAGTCCGTTCCATGCTCAGGTTGTGCAGGCGGTCGAGCGCACGTTGGCGGAAAACGGCTTTAAGATGTTGCTGTGCAACAGCGCCAATCGACCTGATCTTGAGCGTTCCTATATCGACATGCTCCGCCGCAATATGGTCGACGGCGTCATCGTCAACTCCCTCAATATCGGTGCCGAGGCATATGCCGAGATGGGCTTGAGCCTGGTTGGCATCGACTGCGATCTTGGCGAGGGCTCTGTCCAGATTGCAAGTGACAGCTATGGCATCGGCGAGCTCGCCACGCGCCGTCTGATTGATGACGGCTGCAGGCGTATCCTGTGCCTGCGCAGCAATAGCCGCATGCGCATGCCTGCCAATAAGCGTACCGATGCCTACCTCGATGTTGTTGAGCAGGCCGGTTTGTCCGCGCTTGTCCGTGAGGTTGAGTTCGTTAAGCCCGACGACGAAAAGGGCGCGGTCGTTGCGAAGATCCTCGATGAGAACCCCGATATTGACGGCATCTTTGCGGGAGACGATACGATGGCGGCCATCTGTCTCAACGTGATGAAGCAGCGCGGCTTGAGCGCTCCAGACGACATTAAGGTCGTGGGCGCGGATGGTGCCCGCCGCACTATGACGTTTATGCCTGACTTAACAACCGTACGTCAAGATATCGATCGCATCGGAGAGCTCGCGGCGCAATCCATCATTGCTCTTATTAACGGTGAAAAGCCCGAGTCGAATATCAAGCTTCCCGTTGAGCTTATCGAGGGCAAAACCGCGTAATTCGCCCCGTGCCAAAAGAATTCCTCAAACGCCTCTGATGACCGTTCACCGGCATATGTCAACCGTTTGCCGACGACTGGAACTGCGAAAAGACGTATTGGTGTGAAAACGTTTGACATATGAAAACGATTGACATATCTTGCCATTGTACCGAGTTAGTATGTCGTGGAAAGGAAGTCTCGGATGCACAAGGTGTATTACCAGCCTGAGGGAATTTGGGTAGGCGACATCATGCCGTACGGCGAGGACGGCACGTTCTATCTCTATCATCAGCGTGACACGCGTAACCCCGAACCTTTCGGAGAGCCGTTTGGCTGGGCACTCGCTACGACCAAGGATTTCGTCAACTACAAGGACTTTGGCGAGAGCCTTGAGCGCGGCGGCGACGAGGAAGTCGACCAGTACATTTATGCCGGCACGGTGTTTAAGGTGGGCGACAAGTACCATGCGCTCTACACTGGTTGCAATCGCGATAAGGTCCGCGCACGTTTGATGAAGCAGGTTCTTCTTCACGCAACGAGCGACGACGCCGTCAAGTGGGAGAAGAACATCGCCGAGACGCTGCTTCCGCCCCAGGAGGGTTACGATGACCGCAACTGGCGCGATCCCTTTGTGCTTTGGGATGAGGAGAACGAAGAGTACATGCTCATCCTCGGCACGCGTGTGGGCGAGGACAAGCGTCTGATGACCGGCCGCCTGGTCAAGTTCACCTCCAAGGATCTGACCAACTGGGAGTTCCAGGGCGACTGGTGGAACCCGGGCCTGTACACCATGTTTGAGATGCCTGATCTCTTTAAGATGGGCGACTGGTGGTACCTCGTCTTTTCCGAGTACAGCGACGGCAACAAGACCCGTTACCGCATGTC
>CALLRY010000231.1:0-7109 GCA_938014285.1 uncultured Collinsella sp.
GCGCCGGCGTGAAGGTCCACGTGGGCCATGAGGCTGCGACGATCGACGAGGTCAAGCCCGACGTGGTTGTGGTCTCCACCGCTATTCCCGAGTCCAACCCCGAGCTCGTGCGTGCACGCGAGCTGGGTATTCCCGTGTGGCCCCGCGCCAAGATGCTCTCGGCTCTGGGCCACGGCTACACCACCGTCGCCGTTGCCGGCACGCACGGCAAGACCACGACGTCTTCGATGTGCGCCACGATGCTCGATCGCATGGGTCTGGACCCCAGTTTTTTGATCGGCGGCATCGTCGAGGGCTACGACACCAACGGCAAGAACGGCTCGGGTGACTACTTTGTCGCCGAGGCCGACGAGTCCGATAGCTCGTTCCTGTTCCTGAACCCCAACGTGGTCATCGTGACCAACGTCGAGGCCGACCATCTCGATCACTACTCGGGCATCGAGGAGATCGAGGCCACCTTTGCCAAGTTTATGGGTCTGGTGGGCGAGGACGGCACCGTCATTGTTTGCGGCGAGGACCCGCATCTGGTCGAGCTCGCCAAGTCGACGGGCCGTCATGTGCTTTCCTATGGCTTTGCCGAGAACAACGACATCGTCTGCGTACATCCGGATGTCAAGGGCATCCAGAGCGACTTTATCGTTCGCTTTGAGGACGGCACCGAGCACGCTGTCGAGATCAAGAGCAACCCCGGTCGTCACAACATGCTCAACGCCACGGCCGTCTTGACCGTCGCCCATGTCCTTGGCCTCGATATCGACGCCGCCGCTAAGGCACTTTCGAGTTTTGAGGGCGTCCGCCGTCGCTTTACCCACGTGGGCGATATCGACGGCATCACGGTGGTTGACGATTACGGCCATCATCCCACCGAGATCAAGGCGACGCTCGCTGCTGCCTCTTCGCTGGGCTACAAACATGTCGACGTCGTGTTCCAGCCGCACCGCTATTCGCGCCTGCAGGCTCTGTGCGATGACTTTGCCGATGCCTTTGCCAACGCCGATAAGCTGCTGCTGATCGATGTGTTCTCCGCCGGCGAGATGCCGATTCCGGGCGTTACCTCCAAGATGCTCGCAGATACCGTTCGCGCCAAGCACCCCGGCAAGGAGGTCGTGTACTGCTCCAGTCGTCTTGAGCTCAACCAGGAGCTTGAGAAGCTCGTGGGCGAGGGCGACCTGCTACTCACCATGGGTGCAGGTGACGTCACGACCGTCGGCCCCGAGTTCATCGAGTATCTGACTGCCAAGAAAGACGCTTAACCTCCATGGGTCTGTTTAACGCCGTCATGGCGCTTTCGGGCATGATCGACACGGACGTGGTCGAGGACGAACGTCTTGCACGCCATACAAGCTATCGTATCGGCGGCAAGGCCGACCTCTTTGTGACGTGCCATAGCTACCATGCCCTGCGTCGCGCCGTGGCGGTGCTTGACCGCGAGCAGGTGCCGTGGGTGATTATCGGTAAGGGGTCCAACCTGTTGGTTGCCGATGCCGGTTATCGCGGCGCCGTTATTTCGCTGGGACGTGAGTTTCAGCGCACGGTTGTTGCCGAGGACGGCTGCACGCTGACCGTTGGTGCGGGCGTGATGTTCGCGCGTTTGGTCAACGACGCCTTGTCGCGCGGGCTTTCGGGCCTTGAGTTCGCGGTCGGTATTCCCGGTTCGGTCGGCGGCGCCGTGTCCATGAACGCAGGTACGCGGAACGAGTGGATCGGTTCCCTTATCGAGGACGTGGTCACGTTTGATCCGGCGTCCGGTATTAAGCACTATGCAGGGTCCGAGATCGCTTGGGGGTATCGCGAGTGCAGCTTGCCGCGTAATGAGATCATTCTCGAGTGCGTGCTTAAACTCAAGCCCGCGCCCAAGGCCGACATTCGCGAGCGCATGGAGCGGTACCTGACGCGCCGCAAGCGCACGCAGCCCATGGGCCGTGCATCCTGCGGATCGGTCTTTCGCAACCCGCCCGGTGCAAGCGTGGGCAAGTTGATTGAGGATTGTGGATTAAAGGGTTTTTCGGTTGGCGGTGCGGAAGTTTCGCCCGTACACGCTAATTTTATCGTTAATAACGGAACCGCCTCGGCCGATGACGTGGCCGCGGTTATCAGGCATGTGCACGGAAAGGTGAGGGAGGCGTATGGCATCGAGCTCAGACCGGAAGTTAAATTCCTCGGCTTCTAGAGCATCGAAACCAACCTTCCGCCGCGCCGGAGGGCGTTCCGGCGCACCTGCCCAGCCTCAACATAAGCCCGCCATGCCCTCCAAGTCTGTTGGGCCCGTTCGTCCTGCCAAGCGCCCGGTCGTCGGCTCGCAGCTGGGGGGACGCCCCGCTTCTAAAAAGACGAGTCGTCCGGCTCCGCGTCCTTCGGTGACGCCCAAGCCGGCGATGGGCACCAAGACCTCCCGACCCATGGCGACGCCCAAGCCTTCGCTGGGAGCTCGTGCGCCGCATGCCGGCCGTACGTTGGCTGGCGCTAAGCCGCGTTCACTGACATCGGTACCCGCCGCCAAGGCGTCTTCGGCAAAAAGGGGCATCAATCCTCTGTCATCGCTGGGTGCCATGGCAAGCAAGACGACCGACGCTGCTTCCGCCATGAAGGGTAAAGGCAAGATCGCGGGCGGCATCCTGGCAGCCGTGGCCGTACTTGCCATTGTTGCCATCGTCGTCATCAACTCCGGCCTGTTCGCCGCCACCGATATTCAGATTCATGGCAGCGAGCATGTGACCAAGCACGACGCCATGCAGCTCATCAGTCTTCCCGAGAACACGTCGCTCTTTAACGTGGATTCCGATCAGATTACCGAGGGCCTCAAGCAAAACCCGTGGGTCTCGGGCGTGGATGTCCAGCGTCAGTTTCCCCATACGCTTATCATCACGCCGACGGAGCGTAAAGTTACCGCCATTGCGTATATCAGCTCCGACGACCTTGCCTGGGCTATCGGAGACGATGACACCTGGATCGCTCCGCTGTCGACGTCTGTCGAGGTGGATGACCAGGGGAACGTCATTACATCGGGGGAGGGTGCCAACACCCTGACCGGCATCGATGCGGCCCTGGCGCTTGCCAAGCACTACGGCGCCGTGCTGTTGACTGACGTCTCGGCCGATGTCGCACCGGTTTCGGGTCGGGCGGTGAGCTCCAAGGCCGTCAAGGCCGGTCTGGATTACGCACGCGGTTTTTCGAGCGAGTTCTTGGGCCAGGTGAAGGATATTTCCACGCCTTCCGTTGAGGCTATCTCGGCAAATCTCGACAACGGCGTCGAGGTGTCGCTGGGCGATTCGGATGATATCGCCAAGAAAGAACGCATCGTGACCAAGCTGCTTTCGCAGGTAGAGGGCGTAACCTATATCAATGTGCGCTCTCCAGGCAACTACACGTTTAGGAACGCACCGACCGCCTAGCATCCTAAACGGCTTTGTTGAGGGGCCATACCACGCCGTTTATCTGGTTTGTTTGGTTTTCACGGTCAATTATTTGACTGATACGTTCATAATGTGCAAACATAATACGGTTTACCTTTGCATTTACTTTCAACCTGAAGGTTAATGTGCGCAGGGGTCAACCCATGCTATGGCTATAACCTTTGTTCGGAGGACCGACATGCACGAGACAGAGATCAACAACTACCTTGCCGTCATTAAGGTGGTCGGCGTCGGCGGCGGCGGTACCAACGCGGTCAATCGAATGATCGAAGAGGGCATCCGCGGCGTCGAGTTTGTTGCCATCAACACCGATGCTCAGGCACTCGCGATCTCTGATGCCGATATCAAGGTGCACATCGGCACCGACCTTACCCGCGGCCTGGGCGCCGGCGCCAACCCCGAGGTTGGTCGCAAGGCTGCCGATGAGTCCCGCGACGATATCGCCGAGGCGCTCGCTGGCGCCGATATGGTGTTCATCACCTGCGGCGAGGGCGGTGGTACCGGTACCGGCGCCGCTCCCATCGTTGCCGATATCGCAATGAACGAGGTCGGCGCGCTGACCGTCGCCGTCGTGACCAAGCCCTTCACCTTCGAGGGTCGCAAGCGCAAGAAGAGCGCCGAGGAGGGCATCAAGACCCTCTCCGATTGCGTCGACACCATGATCGTTATCCCTAACGACAAGCTGCTCGACATCGCCGAGAAGAAGACCACGATGCTCGAGGCCTTCGCAATTGCCGATGGCGTCCTTTCCCAGGGCACCCAGGGCATCACCGACCTCATCACCGTCCCGGGTATCATCAACCTGGACTTCGCCGATGTTAAGACCATCATGAAGCAGGCCGGTACCGCCATGATGGGTATCGGTACCGCTTCTGGGGATACCCGTGCCGTCGACGCTGCCCAGCAGGCCATCTCCAGTCCGCTGCTCGAGAGCTCCATCGATGGCGCCACGCGTGTCCTGCTTTCCATCGCCGGCTCCAAGGACCTGGGCATTCAGGAGATCAGCGACGCCGCCGACGTTGTCGCCAATGCCGTCGACCCCGAGGCCAACATCATCTTCGGTACCGTTGTTGACGAGTCCCTGGGCGACCAGGTGCGCATCACCGTTATCGCTACGGGCTTCTCCGACTCCAACGTCAACCGTCAGGACGAGCTCTTCGCTGCTCAGCAGTCCCAGAGCAAGGCCGCTGCTTCCGCTGAGCCGCAGCGCACCGCTCCGGCTGCCAGCCCCGCTCAGGCTGCCCCGACTCGCAACGTCGGCGGTACCGAGCTGCCCAACTTTGGCAACGATCAGTTTGAGCTTCCCGACTTCCTCAAGCGCGGCAGCTTCTAAGTCGTTCTTCGCATTGTTTTGCACAGGGGCGCGTCCGTATGGATGCGCCCTTTTTGTTTCTCGTTTGTAAACGAAAGCCTCCAATCTCCTTACGTTCCCTTTACGTTTGGTCCCTACCGCTGCGGGTATCCTTTTAAAGAAGTATGACAGCCGTATAAACACGGACTGCGCGGCGACGCCGCGGTACTTGTTGTAATAGGAGGCTTTAGTATGGCAGCACGTGCGGACAACGTTTCGCGTGTCGACCATGATGGAGTTACGTTGGTGGAGGGTTCGACGACCGATGTTCGTTTTGCCTTTACCGAGCGCACCGGCGGTGTTTCCGAAGATGCGTACTCCTCACTCAATCTGGGCTCGCATGTAGGCGATGACCCCTTTGCCGTTCAAGAAAATCGTCGTCGAGCGCTCGAAGCCATGGACGCCGCTGAGTGCGAGCATAATCTGCTCGTGCCCAATCAAGTACATGGTGACCACGTCGTGACGGTGACCTCGAACGGTGCCGACGATCTCGAGAACATTCGTGAGCAGATTGCCGAGGGCTGTGATGCCCTCGTCTGTACGGCCCATGAGGTGCCCGTGATGCTCTGCTTTGCCGATTGTGTTCCCGTGGTGCTGGTGGCTCCCGGCGGCTTTGCCGTGGTGCATTCTGGCTGGAAGGGCACGATTGCGCGTATTTCCGCCAAAGCCTGCCAGGCGCTTTGTGAGGCGGCTGACTGCACGCCGGAGGACATCTCTGCCTATATTGGGCCCCATATCCTGGGCGACGAGTATGAGGTGTCCCAAGAACTTATGGATCGCTTTGCTGCCGAGTTCTCGTGCATCGATGCTACTGCTTCTCGCATGCTCGATCTTTCCGCCGCCATTCGCGAGGCGCTGGTGGATGCCGGTGTCGATGTGAACGGCATTGTGGACACCAAACTTTCCACCGTTCGTCAGAACGACCGCTTTTATTCCTACCGCAACGAGGGCGGCACCTGTGGGCGCCATGCTGCGATCGGCGTGATGCTATGAGAAAGATCGCATCGGTCCTGAGTGCAGCAGTGCTCACGCTCACGCTGTGCGCCTGCTCCTCGGGATCTTCTACCTCTTCCATCACCGTTGCCGGCTCTACGACGTGCCTTCCCATTGCCGAGATCGCGGCCGAGGGCTTTAAAGAGGAGACCGGCATCGACGTGCTCGTCTCCGGCCTTGGCTCATCTGCTGGCATCGAAGCTGTTAGCGCCGGCACCGCCGACATCGCTAGTTCGTCTCGTGGCCTCAATGCCGACGAGCAGGATTTGGGCCTGACCCCGATCGTAATCGCACACGACGGCATTGCAGTCATCGTGAACGACGACAACCCTGTCGACAATCTCTCGACCGAGCAGCTCCGCGATATTTACGCCGGCAAGATCACCAACTGGAAAGAAGTCGGCGGAGAGGACCTGAAGATTCAGGTTATCAACCGCGACGAGGCGTCCGGTACGCGCGAGGCCTTCCGCACTATCGTGATGGACGGCACGCCGTTCGATCGCCGCTCGGCTGTTCTTTCGGGTACGGGTCAGGTACGCGATGTCGTGTCCCGCTCGCGTGGCGCTATTGGCTACATCTCGCTGGGTTTTGTCGAGAGCCTCAACGCTAAGACCTCGGTCAAGGCCGTTTCGGTCAACCATGTCGAGGCATCCGAGAAGACGGTCGCAAGTGGCGGCTATCCCATCTCGCGTGACCTTTACTTCTTTGTGAAGGGGACGCCTTCGCAGCAGGCGCAGGATTACATCGACTATGTGACGTCCGAAAAGATGGACAAGCAGATTCGCGAGGCGGGCTTTATTCCCGTCACCAACGACGGAAAGGGGAGTGAGTAGCGTGGAAGCACAGGAAACCCCCCAGATTGAGCAGGAGACCCGGGTGCCCAAAAAGCGTGAGTTGGCGTTGGTGTCGCGCAGCACCTATCTTAAGGAGAAGGCGCTGCAGTGGATCTTCTTTGCCTGCGCGTTCTTGGCGGTCGTCACCGTCATCCTGATTTTTGTCTTTACCACGTACTCGGCGCTGCCGGTCTTTACCGACATCGGCCTGGCGGACTTCTTTAGCTTTACATGGGCACCCTCTGAGGGCCACTACGGCATTATGTCGCTGCTGGCGGGTTCTGGTCTGGTGACTGTCGGTGCGCTCGCCATGGGTGTGCCCCTGGGTGTGGGCACGGCTGTGTATCTGGTCGAGATCGCCAGCAAGCGCGTGCGCAGGCTCATCAGCCCCGCCGTCGACCTGCTGGCGGGCATCCCCTCCATCATCTACGGCTTCTTTGGCATGGTCATCATCCGTCCGTTTATCGCGCAGCTGACCGGCGGTCTTGGCTTTGGCGCGCTGACGGCGTGGTTCGTGCT
>CALLRY010000232.1:0-5123 GCA_938014285.1 uncultured Collinsella sp.
GCGCGCTATGGGGGTAGGGGTCTTTATCTCCTGCCGTCCTTCAAATCGTCAGCTGATTCATGGGCTGGGCGATTCGGTTAAGATCAATGCGCAGATGCTTAAGGTGCATGCCTATGAGTATTCGGCGTGGGCATCGGCGTTTTCGATCAGCACATCGCTCGACTTTTATCAGCTCACGCAGGGCGTGCCCGAGCTCGTTTCGGCATTGCAGACGGGTCTGTATGGCCAAGGTGACGTAGCCGGCCTGCTCGAAAACGAGATTGTCAACGTATATGGCGCGGCACTTGCCGATCTGGCTTCGCTCGACAATAATGCGCTGTTTTGCGTGGCATGTCTCATGGTTTTGATGGGCGAGGGCAATATCGCAGAACTCGAGGCTTGCGGGGTGAGGCTGTCGATGGTCGACCAGTCCTACTTTGTACGCGACTACCCGATCTTTGGCTTGGATCCCGCCGAGCGGAGTTTTACGTGTCTGGGCACGGAGGATAACGGACGCTTGCGTTTGCGTAAGTTGGTGGCCGAGGTTCGCCCCGAACTTGTTCCGAGGGCGGCCCGGATTTTGCTTAAGGCGGGCCGATGCGATGCGGCGATGGGCCTGGCGGACGCCTTTTTGGACCGTGAGGCGGTCCTTGAACTTGCTGGACAGTATGGGGTCGATCTTGCTCTGACGGGGCACGGGGCCGATATCTGCCGAGCAGCGCTGGGCACGATCGATGCCGACGATCCGGCTCCAGAGCCAACGCCTGCCGAGGCGCTTGGCGTATATCTGGCAGCGGTCAGTGTGTCCAATACAAAGCTCGCTCGCTATATGGCATCGGTCATCGAGCGCGGGGGCGAACGGGCAGCCTGCGAAATAGACCCTGTTTCATGGAGGGTAGCCCAGACACTGACGGCTGTTTGCTATGGGGACAACGGGCTTGGGCTTCCTACGAACCTGGCCGTGCCAGAAATTGAGACATCCCACACCGCACTCGACATGCTGTCCGCGCATATCGAGGTCAAGCGCTGTCTGACCGAGCAGGGAGATGACGGCGGCGTTCTACAGCAGCTCAAAACGAGCAGGGCCTACGACTGCGAGCTCGACATCGCGGGGATTGTTATACGGGCCGATAGCATGCTGGTGGAGCTCTTTGACGGGTCGTTTGCGGGAACTGACGAGCGCGACGACGAGATGACGGTGGTGCGGGAGGCGCTCGACGTACGTGGGCTTAAGGCGATGGCTATCTGGGTGCGCATGGTGTTGGCGGCACGGCGGCTCCTTTCCGGCTTGCCGGTAACCGACGACGCGGCGTTCAACGAGCTCGATCGTTTTGCCGTGCGCATACGCGACAACCAGATTCAGCTGTTTGGCCTGTTGCTAGAAGGCTGGCAGTCGCTGGCAGAGGGACGGCCGGTTAATGCAAAGTTCCGTGCGGTCCAAGTGCTCAAACTTGCCGAGGAGTCGATTGCGTACATGCGCGATAACGCATTGCTGCTGGAGCGCGCGGCATATCTGCGTAACACCTCGATGGTTTCGGTGCGCGAGGAAGCGGAGTTGCTCGATATAAGCCAGACGCAGGTTGGTGGGGCGGAGGCCTGGATGGTGGCGCTGCATTTGGCCTGTGCGGGCCGAGACAGCGACCTTGCGGCCTGGATGTCCATGAATCGTGCGGGGATTCTAGAGCCATCGTATCGTCTCTTTGCGCGCCTTGCCATGCATTGTCTGGGCGAGCCGGCGGGCAGGATACGCAAGAAGCTTCCCGTGCGCGAACTGTCGCGGTACTCGCTGCGCGACGATTTGGAAGGAGAGGGCGAGCGCCTGTTCCAGGCCGGCGAGGTTGAAGCCGTTGATACCATCGACCATATCGAGATTCGCATGTTTGGTGCGTTTCGCGCCGAGCGCGACGGGTTTCCCATCACGGACAAAATGTGGCGCCGCAAGAAGGCGGCGACGCTTGCCGAGCGGCTTGCGCTGGGCATGGATGCGCTCGTCGATCGTGAGACGCTGGCCATGGAGCTGTGGCCCCATGCCGAGTTCAATAGCGCCCGCAACAACCTGTACTCGACGATATCGCGCTTGCGGTCGGCTTTGGGACCGACGCCGGATGGCAAGTCGTGTGTGCTCATCCAAAATGAATGCATTGGGCTCAACGGCGACTACGTCAAGACCGATGTACGGCTGTTTGACCAGATAAGCCGCGAGGTTTTGGGAAATCGCACGGGTGCGCGCGGACCCCATTTAGTTGAGCTGTGCCTTAAGATTGAGCAGCTTTATGCCGGACCGCTGTATGTTCCCAATGGCTGTAATCCCACCTACTTTTTGCGTATGCGACGCATTATGCAGTCAAAGTACATCGATTGCATGATTAAGGGAGCAAATGCCGCTCTAGAAGAAAACGATCTGCAGTCGGCGATTTGGCTGGCGGAGTCGGGGCTTCGGCAGGAAACGGCGCGTGAGGATATGGTGCGCTGCGCCATGCGCGTCTACAGTGCGGCGGGGCGACGGCGCGATATCGTCGAGCTGTACAGCGGGCATATGCACCATCTGAGGGAGCAGGTCAATGGCGTGCCCGAGCCCGAGACGCGGCGTCTATACGAGCGCTTGGTGGAGGGGCGGCTCAATCGCGTGCTGGTCGAGCGATAAAAAACGGGCGCCCGAAGTACTTGGGCACCCGTAAGCTTGCTATGTGTTGGCTCGCCGGATCATTGGCTCTTAGACGAGCTTGATCTTCTCGATGTCCTTGCGCGAGGACTCGCGATACAGTGAGAACTTGCGGCCGATGACCTGGACGACCTCGGCGTGGCAGCGCTCAGCGAGCTCTTCGGCGGCCTCGCGGGCGGAAAGACTGGAGCCATCGAGCACGGAGCACTTAACGAGCTCGTGCTTCTCCAGGTAGGCGACCGTCTGCTCGACGGTGCCCTCGTTGACATCGGACTTGCCGATGATGATGGCGGGGTTGAGGTGATGGGCCATGCTGCGAAGCTGCTTGACCTGTGCTCCTGTCAGTGCCATGGGTTCTCGCTTTCTATGTATGGGGCGCCCCGCGACGGGGCCTTAATCTACGTGAGCTGTCCCACGATAGCGCAGGAACGGCGCGGTGTGGAGCGCGTTCGCCCAGTTCAAAAAGAATGCGGATGCCGAGTGAGTGGGCGGCGGGGCTGCGAACGGGCTATGAGCTGGGCGCAGAGACCGGCTCCCATGCAATAAACGCCCAACGGACCTTGCGGACATGATCGAGCATATAGCGCCCCTGCGGCACGCCCTTGGAGCCCGGCTCACCGGCATGGGGGTTCTCAATCATGTGCTGGGCGATGTAATCGCGCAGGCGGTCGATCTTATCCTCGTTGCCATGCTCGAGCATACGGGAGAAGTCCGTCACGCCTGCCTCGAGGCTATCGAAGGTGTCGCGACGGGGCGATTCAAAATACGTGACCTGCGGCAGCGCACCCATCTGAATGAGGATATTAAAAGCATACACAAAGCCATTACTGCAGGTAACCGAGGCACCGATGGCGTTCATCAGGTGCAGGTCATAGCGCGGGCTGGAGTTGGCGACCATCGTGACAGCACAACGCCGACGAGCCGTACGATCAAGCTTGGCAAGCGCGCCTTTTAGATTGGTCGTCGTAACCGACCGACTGGCAAAGGCAACATCCACCGCTTTCGCGACCGGTCCAACCAAATCCCAATCATCATCCCAAGCAAGCTCAAGCGGCGTAATAAGATCTTCGAGCCCGTAATACTCAATGCCGGCATCAAGCGTGCCCAACATGGCAGGAGAGAAGTCGGCAGCAATCACGGAATGCCCAGCCTGAGCAAGCGGAATAGCAATCGACCCAGCCCCACACCCCATATCCAGCACGGACTCGCCGGGCTCAAGCGCCAACAACTTTATAAAATCCCGGGCATAAGGAGCAGTTTCAAGCGGCCGAAAATGCCGAGCCCGCTTATCCCACTCAAAAGAATCATCAGCCCGATGCCGACCAGCTTGCAGGCGCATCCATTCGCCATTCCAATCCGCAGAAAGAAGCTCAGAGCGAGCATCCCCATCAACCACGGGCTAACCTCCTAGCAACAAAAAAGCGACTCCTCCCAAAAGAAGAGCCGCAACCAGCATATATCAGAAAGAACCGATCCAACGCCAAACCGCCCTCACAACCAAGGCGGGCAGGAGCGAAGCGACTGCCATACGGGATAGAACCCAACTGAGGTCCCGTTGTGCGGGAGCCCCGGGGAGGGCAAATATATAAGGTCGATCGCGAGTTCCGCACGAGCCGGAGAGCACTTAATGTGCTCTCCGTGCGAGTCAGGACTGTCCGAGCAGGCGACCTTATATATTTGCCCTCCCCGGGGCTCCTCGCCAGTCCCCCTCAGCTAGTTCTTGAGCGAGTTCAGCGGCGCCGGGAAGCGTCCACCGCGGTGGGCAAGCACGGTGCCGGCGTTGGGGTTCACCGGCATGATGGGCGCACGGCCAAACAGGCCGCCGTACTCGACGCAGTCGCCCACGCCCTTGCCGATGGCAGGAATCACGCGCACGGCCGTGGTCTTGTTATTGATGACGCCGATGGCCATCTCGTCGGCGATGATGCCGGCGATGGTCTCGACCGGGGTGTCGCCAGGGATGGCAATCATGTCCAGGCCAACGGAGCACACGCAGGTCATGGCCTCGAGCTTCTCGAGCGAAAGCGCGCCGGCTTCGACGGCGGCGATCATGCCGGCGTCCTCGGACACGGGGATAAAGGCGCCGGAGAGACCGCCCACGCTGGAACTGGCCATGACGCCGCCCTTCTTGACGGCATCGTTGAGCATGGCGAGCGCGCAGGTCGTGCCGGGACCACCGCAGGTGCCCACGCCGATGATCTCGAGGATGCGGGCAACGGAGTCGCCAATGGCAGGCGTGGGAGCCAGCGACAGGTCGACAATGCCTTTCTCGACACCCAGACGGCGGGCTGCCTCACGGCTCATGAGCTCGCCGGCACGGGTGATCTTAAAGGCGGTCTGCTTAATCTTCTCGGCAACCTCCATCATCGAGGCGGAATCGGGCAGCGTCTCCAAGGCAGCAGCCATAACGCCGGGGCCCGAGACGCCAACGTTGATGACGGCGTCGGCCTCGCCACCGCCGTGGACGGCGCCCGCCATAAAC
>CALLRY010000233.1:0-4486 GCA_938014285.1 uncultured Collinsella sp.
AACTCGCGACGAACTAAACGGCCAGACCCGCTCGCATGCTCGTCATCATCCCGAAAGCTAAATAAAAAGAAGGTGCGCCGGCTTTCGCCGGCGCCTTATAAGGGGTTTAGTTGGTAGCCATCTTTTTTGCTGCGGACTCGACGTAGCTTGCCATCTCATCGACGTCGCAGACGTCTTCGAAGCGGACGGGCTTGGATTCGAGTTCGGCGAGCTGGGTCGGGGCGACCGTGTTGGTGGCCTGCTCGAGCACACGCATAGCCTCAAAATCATCCTCGGGAACGTCGAGGCCCAGGGCGTCGCAGCAGGCGCGCGGGAACTTGTAGGGGCTTGCGGTCGAAAGCAGCACGCGGGCCTTGGCACCCTCGGCGGGAGCGACTTTTTCAAAGACGTGATAGCCGCAAGCGGTGTGCGGGTCGATCACGTAGCCGTTCGCATCCCAGCAGCTCTTGATGGCAGTGCGGACCTCGTCCTCGCTGGCCCAACCGCAGCCAAAGACGCTCTGAATCTTTGCCAGCAGGTCGGCGGGAACCTCGTAGCGACCAGTCTGTGCCAGCTGCTCCATAAGGCCGGCAACGAGCTCGCAGTCGCCGTTGGACAGGAAGTACAGCATGCGCTCCAGGTTGGAGCTGATGAGGATGTCCATCGACGGCGAGATGGTCGTGAAGAACGGGCGGTTGCGGTCGTAGACGCCGGTAGTCAGGAAGTCAGCCAGCACGTTGTTCTTGTCGCTCGCCACGACGAGCTTGGCGACGGGCAGACCCATGCGCTTGGCATAGTAGCCGGCCAGGATATCGCCAAAGTTGCCGGTCGGTACGCAGAACTCCACGGCGTCGCCGGCCTCGATGGCGCCGGCGCGCAACAGCTGCGCATAGGCGGCAAAGTAGTAGACGACCTGCGGTACCAGACGGCCGACGTTGATGGAGTTGGCGCTCGAAAGCACCGTGCCGGCGGCCTCCAGACGCTCGGCAAGCTCCTTATCGGCAAAGATGCGCTTGACGGCGCTCTGGGCGTCGTCAAAGTTGCCGCGGATGCCGCAGACGGCGACGTTGTCGCCCTCCTGCGTGGACATCTGCAGGTTCTGGACGCGGCTGACCTTGCCCTCGGGATAAAAGACGGTGATGCCCGTGCCCGGCGCGTCGGCAAAACCGGCGAGTGCGGCCTTGCCGGTGTCGCCCGACGTGGCGGTGACGATCATGATGCGCCCGGCGCCGCCGTCCTTGGCGGAAGTGCGGGCCATCAGACGGGGGAGCATCTGCAGGGCGACGTCCTTGAAGGCGCTTGTGGGGCCGCCAAAGAGCTCCATCACATAGGTCTGAGGGGCGTCAGCGCCCGGCGCAGCGTCGAGTTTGACGAGCGGCGTAACCTCTTCACTCGCGAACGTGCCGCGGTATGCCTCGTCGACACACGCCGAAATTTCTTCGGCCGTGTAATCATTCAGTAACATTCCCAACACATCTTGAGCGATTTCAAAGTACGATTTATCTGCAAGCGAGCTGATATCGACCTGCTGGGTGCCGAGCTCGTCCGAGACAAACAAACCCCCGTCGGGAGCGATGCCGGTGCGGATTGCCACCTTACTTGAGCACGATAAAGTGCGTCCTCGTGTACTATGATAAGTTCCCATATAACACTGCTCCTCGGATGCCTTGGTCCCAATCGGTGAAACCATGGTATCAGAGCGCGCAAAACAGGTTTGCAGAGGCTTTTAGAAAGGTAACCTCAAGCCCATGATTAAGATTGCCAAGTTTGGCGGCTCGTCGGTCGCCGACGCCGAACACTTCAAAAAGATCAAGGCCATCGTCGATGCCGACCCTGCCCGCCGTTTTGTGGTGGTTTCCGCCTGCGGCCGCCGCTTTAAGGGCGACACCAAGGTGACCGACCTGCTCTACCTGGTTAACGCGCACGTTAAGTATCACGTTTCGTGCGAGGAACTGCTCGAGGACATTGGCCAGCGCTATTTTGATATCGCTGACGAGCTGGAGCTCACCTATCCCATCCGCGAGGAGTTCGCGGCCTTTGCCGAGCGCGCCCGCTCGGGCGGCTACTCTACCGAGGAGCTCGTGAGCCGTGGCGAGTACTTCACCGCTCGCCTAATGGCCGAGTACCTGGGCCTGCCGTTCCTGGACGCCGCGACGGTCGTTGCGTTCCATCACGACGGTACGCTCAGCATGAATCGCACCTCCGAGCTGGTGCAGGAGTACGGTCAGCAGGGCGGCTTTGTTATGCCCGGCTTCTATGGCGCAACGCGTGAGGGCCAGATCAAGCTGCTCGACCGTGGCGGCGGCGATATCTCGGGCTCGATTCTGGCCAAGTGTCTGGGCGCCGATCTGTACGAGAACTGGACCGACGTCTCGGGCTTCTATTCTGCCGATCCGCGTATTGTTCCCGAGGCTCAGCCCATCGCCCGCGTTACCTACGAGGAGCTGCGCGAGCTTTCGTACATGGGCGCAAGCGTCCTGCACGAGGAGGCCGTGTTCCCCGTGCGCGAGGCTGGTATTCCGCTGGTCATCAAGAACACCAATGCGCCGCAGGACCCCGGCACCATCATTAGCGAGACGGCTGACGAGGGCGAGGCAGAGCCCATCATTACCGGCGTGACCGGCAAGCGCGGTTTTGTCGCCATCAACGTCGCCCGCGACCGCACCAAGCCCCGCGTCGGCTTTATGCGCCGCGCGCTTTCGGTCTTCGAGCGTTATGACGTTTCCGTCGAGCACATGCCCACCGGTGTCGACCGCTTTGGCGCCGTGGTGCAGGAGCAGGACGTTCACGATTCGCTGTACTCGCTCGTGGGCGACATTCAGCAGGAGGTCGAGCCGCTCGAGATCGAGGTTGTCGAGGGCTTGGCGCTCATTGCGACCGTTGGCCGTAACCTGCGCGGTCGCGCGGGCATCTCGGGCCATCTGTTTGGCATGCTTGGCCAGGCCGGCGTGAGCGTGCGCATGATTTCGCAGAGCTGCGACGAGATCAACATCATTATCGGTGTCGAGGAGAAGGACTTCGATCTGGCGATCCAGACCATCTACCGTGCCTTCTCCGATGAGAACGGCATTGTGAAGGTCTCCGACCTGGAGGCTCCCGCGCCGGTCGATCCCGCCCTGTCAGCACTCCACAAGTAGCGACTGTCTCGGTAGATTGTTGGGGCACGCGCCAAAAATCTACGGCGGGGCGTTTCGTTTCGGTTTCGTTTCGACGGGGCGGGTTTCGTGCCTGCCCCGTTCTTGTATACACTGGCAACAATAATCGGCCTGCTCGGCGTGCGGGCAAAAGCCAAAACCTTTAAAGGGGGAAGCATGAAACAGTACACGGTTGCTATTTTGGGCGCGACGGGAGCCGTGGGCACCCAGATGCTCGAGTGCCTCAACGAGCAGGAGTTCCCGGTCAGCAAGCTCAAGCTGTTGGCAAGTGCACGCTCCGCGGGCAAGACCGTCGAGTTCCGTGGCGAGCAGATCGTGATTGAAGAGGCTTGCCCCGAGGCCTTTGAGGGCTGCGACATCGTACTCGGTGCTGCCGGCGACGATATCGCCAAGGAGCTACTGCCCGAGGCCGTCAAGCGCGACGCCGTCGTGGTTGACAACAGCCATGCCTTCCGCATGGATCCCGAGGTGCCGCTGGTCGTGCCCGAGATCAATGCCGACGATATCAAGTGGCATCACGGCCTTATCGCCAATCCCAACTGTGCGACCATCATCGGCCTGGTTCCCACGTGGCCGCTGCATCAGCTCGCCGGCGTGAAGCGCATGATTGTCTCGACGTATCAGGCGGCTTCGGGTGCCGGCGCTCCTGGTATGGCCGAGCTCGAGGCTCAGCTGGCCGCCCTGGGCCGCGGCGAGGAGATTCCCGAGCCGCACGCGTTTGCCGCCCAGCTGGCGAGCAACCTGATTCCGCAGATTGGCGGTGTCAAGGAGGAAGGCTTTACCTCCGAGGAGATGAAGCTGCAGAACGAGGGCCGTAAGATCATGCACCTGCCCGAGCTGCGCGTGAACTGCACCTGCGTGCGCGTGCCCGTGCTGCGTTCGCACTCCGAGAGCATTACGCTCGAGTTTGAGCGCGATATTACGGTTGAGGAGGCCCGTGCTGCGCTTGCTACCGCTCCCGGCGTCAAGCTGGTTGACGATATGGCTGCCGAGGATGCACACGACCGCTTCCCCATGCCGATGGACACCTCCGACCAGGACCTGATTTGGGTCGGTCGCGTACGCCGCGACATCTCGAACCCCGAGGCTGCGCGCGGCATCACCTTCTGGTGCTGCGGCGACCAAATCCGTAAGGGCGCGGCAACCAACGCCGTCCAGATCGCTAAGCTGCTCTGCGAGTAGTGTGACCTGTCCGGCGGGGGCCGGGCTTAGTTTTCAGAACGTCCTCGACCATGTGTGGCGCCTTGTCCTGCTCCTTCGGAGCCGCGGACAAGGTGCCACACTGGTCTGCGGAGTGTTCTGAAAACTAAGCCCGGCCCCCGCCTGCGGTGACGCTGCTGCAAGCGGTCTGC
>CALLRY010000234.1:0-4490 GCA_938014285.1 uncultured Collinsella sp.
AAGCTGGCCGCTGCGCGGCCAGCAGACTAAAGTCTTGAATGTTCAAAAGGGGACCCGCCACATGGCGAGCCCCCTTTTCGCGTTTCGCTTATTGTTTTGCATCGGCTGTCCAAGGCCTCATAGCCAGACCGCCGTACGCTTTCTTAAGCTATTCGACGATTGGTGCTCCGTGGCCCCAAGAACCTTCCATGCCGCACACGGTCGAGGCAAACCCGGCAGCAAAGTCGAGCGCGCGCTCGATGGCCTCGGCGCCATCCTCACCGCGCTTGGCGGAATCGAGATAGCACATCAAAAACGAGGTGAGGAACGAGTCGCCCGCCCCCATGGTGTCCTTCATGTCCGTTACCGGTTTAGCCAGCTGGCGGTAATAACGCTCGCCGTCGTAAGCAATGCAGCCCTCGGCGCCCGCCGTAGCCGACACAAAACGCGGACCCAGGCCCTTCACCCATGCCAGACGCTCGCGAATCTCGTCCTCACTCGCGGCATCCGCCGCACTAAAGAAAGCGAAATCGACGTAGGGCGCAATCTGCTCGTAGTACTCGTCGGTGGAGTCGTCCGAAAAGTCAAAAGAGACCGTGACGCCCGCAGCCTTCAGCTTGGGCAGCTCGCGCTCGGTAAAGCAATAGTTGCCCGAATGAACCACATCGAACTGCTTCATGTACGAAAGGTCAAAGCGATCGAGGACATAGCGCGCATCGCCACGGATACCGCCCTCGTTGGAGCCGAGGAAGACACGGTCACCGTCAACGACGGTCACGCGAGCCGCTCCGTTCTCGCCAATCATCTGCTCGCACTTGTCAAGCTCGATACCTTCATCCTCGAGGCTTGCAATGACATGCTCGGCAGCGGCGTCATTGCCAAAAATGCCCATGTATGCAGAGCGTGCGGCACCACATTTCTTGGCATAAACGGCGAAGTTCACCGCATTGCCGCCGGGATACATGGTGTGGATATGCTCGTAGCGATCGACGACGTTGTCGCCAAATCCGAGCGCGTTAACGTTAAATGCCATGGCCTTTGCCCCTTCTAGTACTCGACAACACCCATATAGCGGCGGAAATCGGGATCGTGATCAAACACCTTGCCGCGTGCAGCACGCAGCTCGCAGTTCATGGCGTAGAACAGCACCGGGTCCAGATAGGCACGGACGCTAGCCGGCACGGCTTCCATACCGTACTCCTTGGCATCGAGCACCATCAGCGTATCGGTATGCGTCTTAAGGAACGCCAGGGCGCGCTCGTCCATAGCGCGGCACTCGCTGGAGCCCATCTGCAGGAAGTAAAAAACGCCATCCTGAGTAGCCTCGAAGGGGCCATGGAAGTACTCGGCAGAGTGGATGTAGCTGCAGTGCTGCCACTGCATCTCCATAAGAGAGCAGATAGCGAAACCGTAGGTCTGGCTAAAGTTGGGACCGCTGCCCAGAATATAGAAGAACTCGTGCTCCTGGCAAAGCTTGGCAAAACGATCGCCCAGCTCGGCATTTACCTTCTCGCGTGCCGGGGGAAGAATCTTATCCATCTCGGCAATACCGGCATACATATCGGCAAGATCGGCGTAGCCCTCCTGCTGATCGAGCAGCTCGGCCGCAAGCGACAGCGAAATACCAGCGGGGACCTCGGCCTGCGGCACGCCCTCGCCCCACGGGTAGACCCACGTGGTCCACTTGCCGGAGTCGATCTTAGATCCAGCGTTGTCGGTCTGGGCGATCACCGTAGCACCGGCAGCAAGGGCAATCTCACAGCCCTCGACGACCTCCGGGGTATTGCCACTGTGGCTGCAAGCGATGACCAGGGACTTCTCGCCCAGACGACGCGGACGCATAATGTCGAATTCACGTGCGGTATAGATATACGAAGTGAAGGTGGTTGCCTCGCGCTGCAGAAGCTCATGAGCCGGGATCAAATCGATCATGGAGCCACCGCAAGCAATCCAGTAGACGCTGTCGAACTTGCCCTTCTCGGCAATTGCCTCTTTGATCAAATTGTGTGCGTTCATATCCAGTTCCTTTCTTATTTGACCCGCAATCAATGACGTTGGTTGCGTAGCCGATAGTTGTTTTAGTCAATCAGATATTTCTCGAATGCGGCCATGTTCTTGGCATCTGCCGCGGCCGGGTCATCGTAGTAACGACCGTCCGTGATTTCCTGGCCCAGCATGCCGTCAAAACCATGGGCGTTGAGTGTGGCGACGAAGGCGTCCATATCGTGCTTGCCATCGCCCCACACCAGATGGCCATACGGGTCACCGTCGATAAAGTGCATCTCGTGAATTGCCCCATCACCAAAGGCGGCAAACCAGTCCTCGAGTGTCTCGCCTGCAACGCCCATCGCGGTTGTATCAACCATGGGTTGTAAGTACGGGCTCGCGACCTCGTCAATCATGCGCTTCGCATCGGAAACCGTCGTCACAAGGTTGCTCTCCTCGGGACGCAGGCTTTCCATCGTAAGCACCAGACCGTGCTCGCCGGCATACTCCGCCAGAATGGACAAGTGCTCGCGGCTGCGCTTCCAGGCTTCCTCGCGGTCCTCGTCCCAGTCGCCCCAGCCCGAGTTGATGGACATACGGTCGCACCCAAGTACCTCGGCAAGCTCAATGCCGTGCTTAAAGTACGCCAGGCTGCGCTGTTCATGCAGCGGTTTGCGTGCGCAGTACTGCCAAGGATAGACAACATTCTCGGGGCACAGAGTACGATACCTAAGCCCACGGTCTGCAGCCTTTTTCGCCAGGACCTCAGCCTCAAAGTAGCCCGTGTGGTCGAGCGTCACATGCGGCTCCGCACACCACAGCTCAATGGACTCAAAGCCCAAGCGCTGCTGCACATCAAGGAAGTAATCGAGCGACCACATGATGTAGTGGATATTCATGCCCGCAATCTGCTCGCGGCGCAGTGTCGGTTTGGATTCAGGCATCTTATGCCTCCTTATTTCGATCGAACACGATTTGTCCGTCCGACATCGTCATGTCAACCGCAAGATCACGTGCGTCGCGATAATCGAGGTCGAACACATCCCGATCGAGCACGCAGATATCGGCAAGCTTGCCAACCTCAAGCGTACCCAGCTCATCTTCGCGCATCAGATCGTACGCGCCCCCGGCAGTCCAAGCGCGCAAGAGCTCGACAAGCGTCAGCGTGTTGACCTCATTCACGGGCAGTCCGTCGGCGAAGAATCCGCCGCACGCGCTGTAGATTGACTCGCCCAGGCTCGGAATCAACAGCGGCAAATCCGTGCCGCAGCACACCGTGCATCCGGAATCTTCCATGCCGCGGCGATTCCAGCTGTGCAAAAGTCGCGTCTCGCCAATTTGTCGACGCATCATCGACAGGCAATCCTCGCGCCGGTCCAGCGTCAGAATCTGCGGATAGACCTCGCAAATTCCACCTAACTTGCCAAACTCGACAAGATCGGTCGGGTCAGAGTTCTCGAGATCGGTAATCGCATGGCGGCGAAGCATCCGTCCATGCTCGTCTCGAGGCAGCGAGGCATAGAGCGCCACGGTGCGACGAACGGCGCCATCGCCCTGGCAATGCAAGGAATATCGGAAGCCGTCAGCATCAATTGCACGCAGCTCGTTCTCAATCAGATCCCACTCTGGCTCCTCGACAACCGTCTTGCCGGCAGCGCCCGCATCGGCCGTGTCCTCATAGGGGTCTATCATCTCGGCAAGCCCCACCCATACGCCGCGATCGGTCATACGGTTGAAGCCAGAAAAACGAACGAACGGTCCCCGGAAGCGCTCTCGTGCCTCGCGAGCATATGCCAGATTTGCACCAGCGCCCACCGGCTGCGACATCATAGAGACGCGAACCGTCAGCTCGCCAGATTCCTCACGGCGAGCCATTTCGTCGGCAAAGCCGTAGTAGTCATCAAACGCCATCTCCTTGATGGCGGTAACGCCGCGCTCGTTAAGCATGCTCATGTAGTCCGAATACCCCGCGCGCACCTCGGGCAACGCGAGGAAATCGCTCATCATGCGCCAGATCTTCTCGGCATAGCACGCCTGCGGTGTAAAACCGTATCGCGCACTGGCGGCAGCATTGAGAACGCAGGTCTCCGCGCCCGGTGCAAAGCAGACGACAGGGATATCACCAAAAAACTCGTCAAACACAGCTGCCGTATTTGCGTTCTCGGCATCCGATGCCAACGTTTCGGGCAGGTTGTGGCCAAAAGCCGCCGCGCAATCCGGATGATCATCTTTCCATGCACGCAAGAGCGACACGGCCTCTTTGGCATCGGCGACGCCGGACAGATCAGACCCCAACGTCCGCAGTGCCCAGCCCGTATAGAAGGTATGCACATCGATCAGGCCGGGCATGACGGTGCGGTCGCCCAGGTCAACTACCTCGTCCGCCTGGGTCAAATACGAAGCTACCTCGCACTTGGTGCCAACCGCCTCAATTCGATTGCCACGGACCGCTACGAAACCTTCAAACGGCAGGTCCCCCGTACCGGTAAAGACGCTCTTAGACGTCAGGACCGTCAAACAATCAG
>CALLRY010000235.1:0-9856 GCA_938014285.1 uncultured Collinsella sp.
AGCGTACAAATCCATACGGCCTTGTCTCTTAGGATTAGTTTGAGAAGAAGTCGACAGTACATTCAGAAGCACCTGCATTCCTCAAAGAATCGTTAGATTAAAAGTAACAGACCGGATGAAGATACGTGCGACGGGGGCGAGGCGAATGGCTGAGCGGTATCGATATGCGGGTTCAACGGCATATCGACCACATAGATTATTAACTCGCATTTCTAACAGTTAAGGAGACGGGTGCTTTACAGCGCACTCCTTCGATGACACCTTCCGCTAGCCGCTATGATGGTTTCATCCAACAAAGAATGTGCCCTGGCGTTCAGGTTCACCGCTAGCGTTGACAACATATGAGATGGGCCCGGCCCTTGCCGCGCGCCGATTGCGCGGCAAGGGCCGGGCCCCCATGTTTATTCCACCTGCTTGTTATCAGCCAGTCTCACAAAACAAAGGAAAATGACCCACGGATTACGGACTGGATTCCGGCGAGGGAGTGGAGCACGGATTGATCGAAGAGGAATGACGCTCTGCTAGAATCAGCAGCGCTGTCGGCAGCCCTTGTGCCGGGCAGAGCCCTCCATCCGATGGGAGGTGATGCCCATGACCGATTTCACTGAGTCCGTGAAGCTCCTGACTGCTATGGTCTCGCTCCTCACGGCCCTTGTCGGCCTTTCCAAGGCACTCAAGCAGGGCTCGAAGCCCAAAAAGAAAGGCCACCGTCGCTAAGACGATGACCCAACTTCATTAAGCAACGGCTCTGCCCAGCTCACTACAACTTGGGCTGCCGTCGGCACCATTCTACCCGCTTGACATTGCTGTTGTCGATGCGCCGTATCAAGAATCCACGGCAGCGCTCGTGGTTGCAAAACGGCCTAACAAATAGCGGCTATTAGTCAGTTCGGCTGTCTAAAAGGCCTAATAGTTGCCAATAGTGGCTAGTTGGCAACGGATTTGGGCTATTAGTTCTAACAGTGCCTATACTATGACCCCACAAACGGGACACGGTTTTCTGCCCGCACGAGGTTTTAAAGTTTTAGCTGGAACAATCCGGCAGATTGGAGTACAGAACATGAGGTTCGAACGCCTCATGTCGCTCAAAATACGTCTCCTCAATTGCGCAAAGGAGAACGGTATTTAGCGACAAGGAGACAATGGAATGATCTGGTTCACCAGTGACACGCACTTCGGGCACGAGAACGTCCTGAAGTTCACGGACCGGCCGTGGGAGACGATTTGGCAGATGAACGATGCCATCGTCGACAACATCAACGGCAGGGTCGCCGTGGATGACGAGCTCTACATCCTGGGGGATTTCTCATTCAAGATGACCGCCCAGGACGCATACGGGCTGCGTAAGCGGATCGCCTGCAAGCGCATCCACCTCGTCCCGGGAAACCATGACAAGGACTGGACCCAGCCGGCGGTCGCGGGCTCGTTCACCGTGGAACCGCCGATCTGCGTGCTCAAGATCGACGGGCAGAAGATTGTCCTGTGCCATTACCCCATGGCCGACTGGCAGGGCATGAGCCATGGATCGTGGCACCTCCACGGGCACATCCACAGCAGCGGCGGCGCGTACAACGAGTTCAACCGCAAGCAGGGGCTCCTGCGCTACGACGTCGGTTGCGATGCCAACGGGCACTCCCCGGTGAGCCTCGACGGGCTGAGGGAATGGTTCGCCGTGGTCGACGAGCCGTGCGGCCGGGTGAAATGGCCCTGGTGGGTCAACGAGACCGGTGACAGGCAGGTCGAACGCGAGCTGGCGGCTTACAAGCGGAAAGAGGCGATCCGATGACGGTCTATGTGACGGGCGACATCCACGGTGGGCTCGACATGCAAAAGCTCCGCGACTTGGAGCTTGGCGACAGCCTTACCGGCGACGACTATCTCATCGTCGCCGGCGACTTTGGCTTTCCGTGGGACTTCTCTACCGAGGAATGCGCCGATATCGCCTGGATGGAGTCGCGCCCCTACACGGTTCTCTTCGTCGACGGCAACCACGAGCGCTTCGACCACTGGGCGGAGCGCCCCATGGAGCCGTGGCACGGCGGGCTGACGCAGCGCCTGTCGGATACCTCGTCCATCCGCCGCCTCATGCGCGGGGAGGTCTTCGAGCTCGACGGGAAGACGGTCTTCACCATGGGCGGGGCGACGAGCGTCGACAGGGCGTACCGCATCCCGTACAGCTCGTGGTGGCCGCAGGAGCTGCCGGACGAGCGCGATTTCGATGCCGCGCGGGCAAGGCTCGACGAGGTCGCCTGGAAGGTCGACTGCGTCATCACCCATACCTGCTCGACGCGCATGCTCTCGCCGACGCTCTACCCGGACCCAGGCTGGGAACGCCCGGATGTGGACCGGCTGACCGGAGCTCGAGGGCCGCCTGGACTACAAGCGCTGGTATTACGGACATTTTCACCGAGACGGCAATCCGGACGAACGGCACACGGTGCTGTATGACCGGATCGTGAGGCTCGGGGACAAACTCCTGCCGTGGGGTGCGTACTGATGGCTGTCTATGTGACGGGCGACGTGCACGGTAGGGCCGAGCACGGGTCCAGCCGGTTTGCCTTCAAGAATTGGCCGATGGGCCGGACTCTGACGCGCGATGACGTGGTGATCGTGGCCGGCGACTTCGGCTTTGTCTGGGATGGATCCAACGCCGAGAAATACTGGCTTGACTGGTTCGAGTCGAAGCCGTGGACCACGTGTTTCGTGGACGGCAATCATGAGAACCACCACGCCCTGGCTGAGCTGCCGGTGCGGGAGTGGAACGGCGGGCTCGTCCATGAGGCGCGACCGCACGTGCTGCACCTGATGCGCGGAGAGGTGTTCGATATCGACGGGCTCACAGTCCTTGCCATGGGCGGTGCCGCGAGCAACGACAGGCAGTATCGCAGGGAGGGGAGGAGCTGGTGGCCCGAGGAGATGCCGAGCGAGGAAGAGATGTGGCAATGCCGCACCTCGCTCGACCGCGTGGGCTGGAAGGTCGACTACGTGGTGACTCACGAGGCTCCTGCCGACCTGGCAGAGAAGCTGTGCCGGGAGCGCGAACGCGAGTATCTGGACGACCAGCTGCAACGATTCCTTGCCGAGCTCGACGGGCAGCTCGGCTACCGCGCCTGGTTCTTCGGCCACTACCACGGCGACGAATGGCGCGACGACAGGCACCGCCTTATCTACCGAGACATCGTGCCGATCGAAAATGCTGCGCCCGGCTCTAGAAACCCTCTAGAAATGCTCTAGAAGGTTTCTAGAAATTAGACGCTTTGCGGCCTACTCCAATTCAAAGGTCTGGTCGAGGGAGTTTGACCCGGCGCCCATCCCGTCGACTTTCACTTCGATGGGAGATATGTCGTTGAGGTCAAAAATCGACACACTGTCGCATTCGCCTCCCGGCGCAAGCCCTTGCGAAGAGAAGCGGTCTTCCTGCAAATCGGCGGCAAACCCGCGAGATAGCATCTGCTTATTTTGATAAGCCGTGATGTAGCTACCAACAGCGCATGAATCTGCCGATCGGTTGTTAATGGCGTGCCAGCGAACAACGGCAACCTTCCCGCCATCGCCAGCCGAGGAATCATGCACCTCGACGCCGGTGACTGAATACTCCATCTTGCCGTAAACCCCGTCTTCCTGCGCGTTATCAGAATCAGCGACCTGAACTGCCGTCTGACGATCGTCTGCCTGGCTGCACCCAGAGGTCATAACTAGGGCGGCTGCCAGAACACCAGCAGCCCCAAAGTTCCGAGCTAGGTTGATTGCCTTTTTAACAGAGAGATGTTCCATCGACTACTCCAAACTTAATTGTTTTTGAATGCCATCAGCCAAACAGCCAAGCCCCAATGAGCATGACCACTGAAACTGCTGCAAGCGAAGATCAGACGGCATTTTGACGGGTGATGACACCGCTGATGGTGAGCGCATTTGCGCCGGCACCATCAATGACAGTCCAGACAAGTGCCGTGACCAAAAAGACGACTAGCCCTGCCGTTATCAACTCACGGCGAGACGGCCTTAGCTTGTCGGACATATCTACTCGCCCCTCGCCTGGGCCATGACCTCGACCTTGGCCTCGGCCACGGCCGCCCGCTGCTCGGAGGCGGCGAGGCGGTCCTTGAGGGCGGCGACCTCGGCCATCAGGTCACGCTGGGCGAGGAGGGAGACGTTGAGATCGGCCTGAGCCTTGGCCGCGGCGTCGACCGCGCCCCTCATGCTTTCAATTCGATCGTCTTTTGCGGCTGATTCTGCCAAGAGCTGATTGTTCTCGGAATCGAGCTTCTTGAGCTGCGAGAGGTAATCGGCGACGGTGGCGTGGAGCTCATCGTTCTCAATCTCCAAGCTCGCAGTATCCAGCTCGAATTTCTCTTTGATGGCGGCGACCTGCTCGACGCAATTAGATTTGATGCTCTGAATCTGTTCCATTGCACTTTTCTTGGCAGTGTCGGCGTCCTCGCGGGCAGCACGAGCCTCCATTGCGGCAGCTTCGGCAGCGCCCACGATGATGCGCTTGACCCGCTCGACCGCCTCATCGAGGACGGCCGATGCGTCGAGCGCAGCCTTCACGCCGGGAGTGGCGTTAGGGTGGTAGCCGTCGACCAAGCGGGCGACGGTATCGGCCTGCGAGAGACCAAGGCTCGTGCTGATGTCCTTTATGGCGTCACGGGTCTCCGATGAGACATTCAGACTGGTCATTTTCTTTTCGGACTGGACTTGGTTTTCGGCCATGATGCGGCACTCCAATCAACAACGGGCATGGCTCCGCCATGCCATATGGCTGGGAACAATGCACGGCCGCTGTTGAGTTGTCTTTTTCCTGCGATCGGTGAGTTCTAAAAGGTGTCTCAAGTCATGCGTTCACGCAGGTTTTCGGTTAGAGAAATACCGCACCCTTATATAGTAACGCCGCCGCACTCGGGCCTATTAGGCAAATCGCGAAACGACAGACGGACTTATTTCCTGACGCCCACCAATCTGCGTTCACGAAGGATGCGGTACAGCGTTGATTTGGAGACGCCAGTCGCAGCGCAAATATCGGGAATAGAAGTCTCTCCTCCAAGATAGAGCCTTACTGCGGCATCGGCTTTGACGCCGGCAGTGCGAGGCCTGCCACCCACGTTGCCGCCGTGGCTCCGTTTGACGGCGATACCCTCGGCCTGGCGTTGCCTGATCAGATCTCGCTCAAGTTCCGCGGTGCAAGCATGGGTGCCAAGCACGAAGCGCCCGAATGCGGTATCTAGATCCACGGGCTGTTTCAGGGACGTGAGCTTCACGCCGAGGTTTCGAAACATAAGGTCATAGTTGAGCAGCTGCCTGGTCGATCTGGTCAAGCGCTCCCAGGATTCGACCACCACCTCGTCGCCCGCCCGCATCTTCTTGAACAGGCGCTTCTGCTGCGTCCGGTCGCCGTCCTGGGCACCCGTGACCTTGTCCTTGTAGATATGGCCATAGGCCACGCCAGCGTTCACCAAAGCCTCGATCTGGCGGTCCAACCTCTGGTCTTTCGTGCTCACGCGAGCATATCCGTAACGTGTCATTTCAGCCTCCTGCCTCGTATTTGATTTTCCCATGGGAATTGACGTGGAGGTTTTGACACTGGGTTTTGGCACTCGACGTTCACGGCATCGAGGGTTCGATTTTCGAGTGCCCAGAGGCATACCTTTTGAGACTGTTTAATCTGAACAATAAGATGTGTGCCTGTACAGTCCAGTCGCCGACATTGATTGGAGAGGCCATGGGGATATGCGAAATTGCGGTCATGTTCGATGAGAGCGAAATGGCTTTGGTTCAGGCCCATGCGAACATCTCAAACATGTCCTCTTCCGAGTTCGTGAGAAGGGCTGCGCTTGAGAAAGTCGAGGACATGGTGGACATCGAGGCATTCAACGAAGCGCTGATGGAAGATGACAGTACCCGCTACTCAATGGCCGACGCCATGCGTATGGCCATGAAGGGCGAATAGCCGTTTGCGGAGCCAAGCTGACCGCTCGCGTTGAGCGGCGGCAGCGCCCGTTGGAGCGATAGTTCCGCAATTTTTTCACGAATTACCGTCGAAATGTTTCGCGCGCTGGTAGATGCAAACACTGCTTAAGGGCACACCCAAAGCACCACAAAGTGCCGCCACGCAGGTCAAGGCCGAAAAAAACGACCTCACCAGATGCGTTTTAAGACACAGAAAATGGGCGTCGCGAACATCCACACCACCCTAGGTTCAATCGCCCCGTAAATCGAATCCTGTTGAGTCGTCTACCTGCGACTTTGTGATATTTGCTACCGCCGTGTCGTGAGCGAGAATCGTGTCCGCACGGGGCGATATATTAGGTAAAACACCCGAGGGAAAGGAATAGCATGAGCAACACACAGGAAATCGTTCAACGACTCGAACGCGAGATAGCAGACCGATCTGCCGCAGTTGAGGAGGTTGATGCTTTTAAGAATTAGCTCGCACGGGCCATCAAGGCCTTCATGGGCACCTCTTCCGAAAGGGTGTTTAACGGTTCCGGAAAAGGTTATCCACCTGCGGGAACGATAGACAACCGGACACACATTCTGTCTGAGCGGTTAAAAGCGGGCACGGAATTTAGACGGCTGAAAAAGGGGCATCGACCTGCGCCGATGCCCCTAAAGTAGACACACATTTTGTCCTATAAGCCTCATTTATTTGCGAAGAACATCGGCTAGCCGCAGGATTGAAATCATCGACCGATAAGTGAGTTCCACTTTTTCGCCTGCAAGCAGTCGTTTCGAGCCAATCTCATCTAGCCCCACAAGCCGAGAAAACAGCGGGCCGCTCATCGTGCCATCGTCAATTGATTCCCTTATGGTCTTCAAAACGTCCGTATCATGAAGCGATGCCGAACTGTAGGGGGCAACACGAGCGGAACTCTCAATTAACGACGAGACAAAAGGATGGAGATGCTTTGGACATAGTCCATCAAACACCACATCCCCATTGTCGTTCGAGCCGACCAGGCGCCAAGTATAATGATCGACCCAGTCGTCTCCGTCATATATGGCGTCCATGAGCAACTTCCCGTCTAGAGAGAGAAACCTATTTGGACATCGGGGCGCAAGACCGCAATCCATATAGGCCCCGCAGCAGCTCCAACCCAACGCACCACATAGGTTCCCTTTCGTACATGTGTATCAATCTGCCCCGAAATGCCGGTGAATGCAATTCCAGACCCGTTTGTCGGATAGCAATCGACGTATTTTTGTTTTCCGCTCACAACCTTGTATAGATATATCGTTCCAGCAAAAGAGAAGGGATCGTTCGCAATTTTGTCCGGAAGAACTTGCCACCTCAAAATCCCGCTACCAATATGGTCAAGCTTGACCGTTCCGCCGTCCCCCTCAAAAGTGGCAAGGGGATTTACCCCAGACTGAGAGTCGGCATCGCCCTCCTTAGCAGTTATCAGCAGGCTGCCCGTATAAGACTGCTGAGGCTCACCTTCAGGACAGGCAGCCTCGGCCCAAGAAGGGCTGCTCAGGCAGAACAGTCCGAGCAGCATCATTACCAACAAAAGAAAACCCTTAGTTCTTTTCATCTATATCCCCAACGTCTCTCGACATTTGTATATCGTGACTATTTTAGATCTATATGGCCAATTCGAGCCCTCATCATGGCATTTGTTGCACTGGGTTTCTTTTCATTAATTTTTTACTTTGGTAAATCCCCGCCCCTAAGCATTAAACCCGAAGTCCACCGAGTGGGCGAAAGTAAAAGAGGGTCGAACCAGAAGCAGTTCCCGGACAATTGGCGTCCGGCCAGACACTTCGGTTCGACCCTTTCTTTCAGGATTCTGTAACAGCAAAGACCCTGCTAGATGGGCTTTTTTGTGGGTTGGTAATTGTAACAGCTGATTGAACTGCGACGCGCTAGGGCCAATAGGGCGAGGCAAACTAGTGAGGCGTGTCGCCGCGAGTGTAATCGCCGCGACCGGCGACACGGTCGTCCAGCTGCCTCGACACGGCGCCACCGCTGTGCGTCTGGCCCACGGCGCGACAGAAGGAGACACTGTTGGGGCCGATGGGCTAAAACCGTTGCTGACCAAGTGCCATTAGCGGCCATTGGCACATGTCAAGCCAGACTGATTCTGTGGGTATAGGGTGGCATTTCACTGAGGTTGGAAACTCCCGCAACCATTGATTAATTTCGATATGTCCGAAATTAATATTACGTACATGGGTAACAATATTACGTACATGGGTAACAAGCATATATGGGAGCTCTCAAGTAACCGAAATAACCGATCCGGGGCAAAAAATTGGCAAGAAGGACCCCGGTGAGAAGTTTGGAGGCGAAGATGAGTACAACGAAAGACCTGTTTATTACTCGCAGGTCAATCCTGACGGCAGCCGCATTGGGCGGACTGTCACTAATCACCCCACACGGCGCATTTGCTGATGGTTACAATTCTGAAACTGTAGAATTCCTAGCGTTCCCGGATCTGAGTGAATCTGATGTCGAGGCGATTGTGCGTCAACGTGCAGAGCAAGAAGCGGCCCTTATCATAGAAGAGGCGATGTCATCTGATGATGTTGAGCTCTATGCGACACGCGGTCGCCCAAGCTACAGCACCGTATACGGGAGCGTGCAAACGAAAGCCAGCGGATGGCACGACGTTGCTGGGCAGCCCCCGGGGGGCATTCACATCGACGGGAGCGGTTCTGTAAACGTCCAGCGGTATGGCGGCGGTTCGGTGAGTGTATCGGTGCCGCTCCCGAATGGTGTCGGAAGCATAGGCGTATCGATACCGCTGGCAAAGCGCGAGGCGATGGCGACTGGGTTTTCCATTGATATCGGCGGCGCTGGCTTTTGGAAAGTAACGGCGAACGTTGAACACAAGGTTCAGCCGTTTGTTGTTTATGAGACCGTCAATGGCGTCAAGAAGGTGTACAAAAAAGCAGCGACGAATAACTTCTTCCGTCTTTCCTTGGGCAAGCGAAAAGTAGGATGACATGATAGGCAAGAGCTATGCAAAGATAGCGATTGTTGGCCTTGTAATCGGTCTTGCAATGGCACTATGCGCATCATTCGCGAAGTATAGGGCCGAGCAATCGTTTATTGATGGCGCTGAAAATGGGTTTGGCATAGACGGGATGTATGTCAACGATGGCGCGACCAGGACGTCCATGGCGATTCTTGCAGGCGAAGACATGGAATGGCAAATCTGTAATGACGATGGCTCTTGTCTGAGTGGTCGTTTGGCCGCAACGAGCGATCCGAATTCGTTCGATCTTCTCGACAATGATGGAGCGAATTGCGGTTCTGTTCACCTTTCATATGCATCGCGAGATGGGATGGACGGCATCCTCTACGTCTCCCACGAAACTGACGATTTCAAGATGCGCAGAACTAACCGAGCGCCGGCTTTTATCGAGGAGTGAGAGTTCCCGTCGGCCTGCCGATCAGGCCGCCGGGGTATCGAACCCCGCATCCATCCGTACACACACGGATGAATGCGGGGAGCGTCCGTATGAAGTTGATAATCGAGGAAACAAAGCCGTCCCAGGCAGGACGGCTTTGGTCTTTAAAGGCCAGGTTTTACCCTAGCCCAAAATGGCCAGAATGGTCACCAGAAGAAGAGCGACGATCATAAGACGGAGCTCGGACATAGCGACCACCTCCCCGAAAACTCGGGCAGGGCCAAGCTAGCGAGGCGGGGTACGAGCTGACTGCTTTCTGTTTAATGGCTGTCAATCTCTTCTGCCGTCTCTTTTCGCTTTTACTCAGTAGTTATAGCTAAACGAGTAATTGCACTCAATTGCAAAACTGATCAGGCTGCGTTCCGACTTAAAGATTTCTGTTGTCTGGGGCTTATAGGACAAAATGTGTGTCCACGTTGGGGGCATCGGCGCAGGTCGATGC
>CALLRY010000236.1:0-6691 GCA_938014285.1 uncultured Collinsella sp.
GTTTATTTTGGCAGGTTTTATCTGGGCAAACGTCACTTCCACCACAAAGGGGCCAGGCACCTTTGTGGTGGTTTTTGCTTTGGTACATGTGTGGGACATGTCTTACAATCTACCAAGTAGTTCATGACGGGCGAAAAACGGAGAGAAGGGGCTTGATGCGTCCTTAATGTTTCATGCGGATAGATTGATTTGACAGACGGTGGCGAATGCCTGCCGTCCGCATTCGTATGAAACAAGGAGTCTCCATGCTCGCCTCTCTTTTCTCAAAGCCTCAACCATCGCTATCCGTTCAGGCCAAGCGCCTGGTGGCGATGCGCTTTCTCATCTACACCGGGTTTCAGACCAGCTATTTTATCGGTGTCATCGGAACGCTCACCTATGCAGACGATGCCTCGGTCGTGGCGACATCGCTGGCCGTTCTGTTTATGAACGTTTTCGTGATCCTGGGGTCCTTTGCGGGTGGAGCGGCGCTCGATGCTTTGGGCCCGCGCCGCCATTTTTTGCTGAGCATCGTGGGCACGCTGGCAACCGGCGCGGCGATCATTGCCTTTGGCAGCGCGACCGGCATCGTCCTGCTCGGCGCGGTACTCCTGGGCTTTGTGATGGGATTCGCCCAGCCCATCGCCACGTCCTATCCGGCGTATCTCACCGACGATCCTGTCGAGCTCAAAGACATCAATTCCGCCATAACCATGTTCTCCAACGTGAGCATTATCGTTGGCCCCACGCTGGGCGGCTTTGTCGCGGCGGCTGCGTCGTCGCGCGCGGTGTTCGTGCTCATGATGATTTTTACCGTACTGGCGCTCATTGCCGGTTGGGGCTTTAGGCCGCAAGCAGGTCGCGTCGCCGTGCGCGAAAGTACTCCCGCGGACAGCAGCACAACGGCAAGTACTGCCAGCCAAAGCTCCAACCCCAGCACGTCCTCCCGCGTCACCTTCGCGACCAGCATCAAGACGGTCTTTACCAACAGCGTCCTCGCCCTACTGTTCTGCATCATCTTTCTTTCGAACTTCGGCTATGGCGCCTTTGACCCGCTGGAGTCGTTCTTCTACCGCGATGTTCTGCACGTTGGTGTCGAATGGATGGGCTGGCTCTCGTCGGCCAGCGGTGTCGGCGCGGTGCTGGGCGCCGTCCTCGCGCTCCGCTTGCCGCCGCACCTGGTCAACCTTAAAACCCTGCTCGTGGCGCTCATGTCCGTGGGCCTGGGAAGTTTGCTCTATGTGGGGACACCGTACGTGGGTGTAGCCCTCGTCGGCCAGATTGCACTGGGCATAGCTTGGGGCATCGTCAACCCGCTCCACAACACGATCGTGCAAACGACGGCCCCGCTCGAGCAGCTCGGTCGCGTGAACTCGGTCATGGGTTTTGGCAATATGTTCGCCGGCGTGGCCCCGCTGGCGATTGCCCCGTGGCTGGCGGCGACATTTGGTGTGCAGCAGACGCTCGTTGGTGCGGGCATGGTCGTGACGGCAGTTCCCGCGGCGCTGCTGCTGCTTGGACGCCGGCATTTTGATCGTGCCGCAAGGCAGTAAAAACCATCACAACATTCGATGAAAATCACGATTTTGCCGAAAAACGTCGAATGTTGTGATGCTTTGCGTCTCGGGCCAGGCCACCCTTCGGGTTCGGCCACCACAAAGGGGGCAGGCACCTTTGTGGTGGTTTTTGCTTTGACAGGCCGCGCCTGTGCCTTGGTATACCATGTACGCCGTTCACGAATACGCCCCACACCGCCGCACAACCCAGAAAGGCCCCCATGGACACCACCTTCAGCCATATCAAAGCCGTGTTCTGCGATATCGACGGCACACTGCTCACGAGCCAGCACACGGTGTCCCCGCGCACCGTGGCGGCGATCCGCGCCCTGCGCGAGCGCGGCGTACTCTTTGGCCTGTGCACCGGGCGCGACGCCCACGCGACCGAGGCCATGTACGAGCTCTGGGGTATCGAGGGTCTGGTGGACGTGCTCGTGGGCTGCGGCGGCGCCGAGGTCATCGACCGCGCGCATGGAATCAACGAGCTGAGCTATCCGCTGCCGGGCAAGACCATCGCGCACATCTGTAAGCACATGGCAGACCTGCCGGCAACGCCCGTTTGCCCTCGGGACGGCGTGCTCTATGTGCCCGAGAGCAATGCATGCGTTGAGCACCTGTCGCGTGTCGACGGTGTGCCCTACAAGGTGGTCGACTTTGCCGAGTTTTTGCGCGAGCCGCAGGCCAAGGTGATGTTTACTATGGCGCCCGAGGTAATGCCGCAGGTCATCAAGCGGGCGTCGACGTTCGCCGACGGCGCCGTTAAGGCGGCTGCTCTACAGACCACGCAGCGACTCTACGAATTCATGGATCCGCGCGTGTCCAAGACGCGCGGCCTTGTGCGCGTGGCGGAGCTCAACGACATGGAGCTCCAGGACATCTGCGTGTTTGGCGATGCCGACAACGACACCTGCATGGTGGCCGACGCCGGCGTGGGCGTGGCCATGGCAAATGGCAGCGACGCCACCCGTGCCGCCGCCGACTTTGTAACCGCGAGCAACGACAAAGACGGCATCGCGATCTTTATCGAGGAGCATCTGCTGTAGCGCCGGGGGAGAACCACCGCAAAGGGAGCAGGCGCCTTTGTGGTGGCCTCAGGCGATTTGATACCGAAAATCTGCGCGCAAATTCAAATTATAGCTGTCTGAACATCATGCTTCTAACCGCCGATGGGTTAAAGATATTCTCATCAGTTTGATAGGATATTCCTTCCGGTTAATGACCTACTGCTCACGGTCGATTTTCGACCGTGAGCGGGATGTTTGCTATTGAGCAAAAATTTGTGCAAAAAAATCTAATGCCATTAAAAAATGATGTGCAACTAAATTACCAGTAGAAACAAAAAATAGATAGCGAATAAACGAAGGTAAATCTGAGCAAATGTCAAGAGAATTGAGAATCCGCTACAAAAATGTCGGTTTTGTTGCTCAGATGTCTAAACAATCGTTAAAATTTGTACATTAAACGTGCGCAATTACAGATTGCGCAGATACGTTTGATAGTGAAAGAGCAAGATCGCAGTCTCTTGGGGAGGAGACATCGATGAAAGCGAATTCAGACAAATCTAAGCAGAGTAAAAAAGCGACGCGCCGTGTACTGGCAGGCGTTTTGTGCGGAGCCTCCGTTTTGAGCCTGGTACTGTCGCTTGTCATGCCTCCGATCTCGCAGGCCATTGCCAACGATGCCCAGACGGTTTCTACTGAAGAAACTGTGACGGGGGATTCCTCAAGTGAGTCTACTGGTGTGGACAACACCAACAACGGTGATACCGAAAACCAGAATAGCGGCGATGCCGAGAATGGCGCGAGCGAAGACGCCGCTGCCGCAGGCCTGCCGTCCGACGACACGAAGGTCGAGGGTGACACGCAGCCTTCCGACGCACAGCCTGCGGATGATGATAATAACGATGAAAACGCTATCGCTCCCGTCAGTGCCGATGGCTATACCGAGGTAAGCGACGATGTTGCTGGGAAGTTTACCAATGGCGGCAAGTTCCGACTGACGGATTATGCCTATTCGGATAAGCAGATCACTATCAACAAAGACACCACCATCGATCTTAACGGCAACATGCTCTGTAACCGTTCTGGCGGCTTAGACTCCTTCTTTGTGGTCGAAAACAAAGCCACGCTCACTATCGAGGATTTAGGCCAAACAACAATAGATGCATCAAGTTCGGTCGATACGGCCAATACGCCGGCGGGTCAGCTTGCGAGTATGGAGTGGGAAAAGGGAAGCAGCTCTAATAACGGCACTCCTAAGAGTCTTACTTACTATGAGACTAAGAGCACGCCCAAGACAGATGGACTTGGCACCACCGAGACTACGTACAGGCATGTCGTTACAGGCTTTGGCGCTATCGATGCGGCGTCGGACAGAGGTTCCGTAAAGTATGTGGTCAACGTTGAAGCGGGCTGCACGCTCGATCTCAAGGGCGGCATGATTACCACGGCTGCCAACCTGAGCCCCGACGGCCATGTGATTTATTCCGAGGGTACGGTCAAAATCGCGGGCGGTTACGTCACCAACGGCAACGGCGGCGGCTGGGGCGGTGGCCTGTGCATAGCGGGCACGAATCCCAAGCTCGAAATGACAGGCGGTGTGGTTGCGGGAAACAAGGCGGCTGCTGGCGGCGGCGTCTTTGCTAACTTTGGAGCCACCCTGAATCTTGCAGGCGGAATTATCTCTGGCAACGCTACGTATGGAAATCCCATCAACAATGGTGACGACACCGGCGACGGTGGCTACGGTGGCGGTGTTTATGCCAAGGGCGCAAACGTTACCATTAGCGGCTCTGCCTGTATAACAAACAACCGAGCTGACGATCGTATCACTGACAGTAATCTTTTCAACAATGGTCTGCTCGGTGGCGGCGGCATTGCATGCACACACGGTGGCACGCTCAGCATAACGAGTGGTTTCGTTACGGCTAACTATTCCCATGAGGCTGGCGGCGGCGTCTACGCAGGTTTCTACAGTAAGAACAACGGCAAGAACATTAGCTTTGAAATGACTGGCGGCACGATTGCCGGCAACGAATCCGATAACGCCGAGGGTGGCGGTCTACGTGTCGCAGGCGGCGAAGGTGGCGACAATGTTGGCACGAATGCAACAATTTGCGCTGGTGAGAACAGCAAGATTTACATTACGAACAACAAAACGATGACGGGTCAGAATCGTGGTGGCGACTGGGGCGGCGGTGGCGTCTTTGTCCAAAAGGGCGGCAAGCTTAACATCGTAAGGACGCTGATTACTGATAATGAGGCCGGCGGCTGGGGTGGTGGCATCGCTGCCTGCCCCACGGGAGAGGCGATTGTCTCGCACTCAAATGGTGCCGCAATCTACAACAATACGGATCATGGTTATGATGATCACATGTCTGCCGGAGGTAATGGCAAGAACGAGGACAGCGATTCTAACTACATTACCTCAACCTTCAAAGAGGCCGGTCACCAGGATTTCTTCCTGGTGCGCAAGAATGACAGCAATAAGACGGTTGCAGTTGTGCTCGGCAAGATGCTCGGCGGCGGCTCAGCTGGCTGGCAGGGCACTTGCGATAATGCGAAGATAACCATCGATGCCAACGGCGGTGCCGAGGCCAAGTACATGTTCGGTTTGGAGGCCCATCCGACTGATGATGCCATAGCAAATGCGCAATTGGCAGCTACGACCATCATCAGCGGCAACTACTCGTACACCCATGGCGGCGGCATTATGACCAACGGCGACCTCACCGTCGGCGAAGTCAATGATCTGAGCGTTTATCCGAGCATGAAGCTCAATGCCACTAAGGTGCTTAAAGATGAAAAGGGAATCTCGCAAAGCCTTAGCGGACACAATTACAAATTTAAGCTGCTCCGCAAGGATGGCACTACTGAGCCTTCTTGGAAAGAGGACGGCACATTAGATATGGGCAATTGCAGTGTTGCGGGCGAGGCGACTGTTGACCAAACAAGCGGCGAAATCACCTTCGACTCTGGCAAGGACTATTCTTCGGGACAATACGTTTTCTATCTCGTTGAGGAACCCATCAGCGGCGAAAACGAATTAGACACCAAATTCGATAAGACCATTTACAAGATCGTGGTAACAGTTGATAGCAATCCATACAATATCGACCATCTCATGTCGATTCCTATTAAGTATTACAAGGTAAAAGGAGTAACAGTTTATAAAAAGAACGAGGATGGTAGCAACTTCGTAGCACTTGCCTCCGGAAGCTATTCCGTTAACACCTCGGATGACACGAAGACTACGGTTGTTATCGGTGGCGAGAATAACCCGACCTTTATCAACAAAATTGAGCCCTATGCCTCTGTCGGCTCCTGGACGCCAGCGGCGACTAAGGTCGTTGAGGGTGGCGAGATGAAGGAGTTCACGCTCGAGTTTGCGGATAACGAAGGGTTTGAGAACGCTGAGAGGGTTACGACTAAGGCTAACGGCAAAAAGTCCCAGAAGCTTGATTTCCCCATTATTAAGTACGACCTCGCCAGCTTGAGGCAGGGAGATTCCGATGATTCGGGTCGTGGCGCTAAAAAAGACTTCAAGTACTACGTGCGCGAGAGTACAGGGGTTTTGCCGTTCTCACACTATAAGTACGACAAGTCGGTCTATCGATTTGACGTCACGATGACGGATCAGAAAGATGGCACGATCACTGCCACGAAGGTGACCTACACCCAGACCAAGGACGCTGACGGCAACCCCATCGACGAAGCCGTTCAAACTCCGGTGAATTACAACGACGGATCCGATACTTCTAAGCCGACCTCCACCCCCACCTTCACCAACACGTACTCCACCTCTTTGCCCCTTTCTGGTATGTCGGGCGTCACGCTGACGTATCTTGCCGGTGTGGCGGTGCTTTGCGCTGCTGCAGCCTGGATGTACATTCGTCGCAAGGCGAATGCGAAGGGAGGCGAGCGTCGTGAATAAGAAAGTTTGCTCCTTCCCGATCTTGTTTGCGCTGCTTGCCCTCCTGATCGGCACCTGCGCGGTTGTGTTCCCCGCATCCGCGCAGGCCGCGCCGACCTCGAACGGTTCCATCACGGTGAGCGGCACCGTGGCGAGCAGCTACGACGCCTACCAGATCTTTAGCGCCAACGTCGTCGACGGCGACAGCGACGCCAAGATCGCCACCGACCTCGCCTGGGCAAGCG